>JABFWM010000006.1 GCA_013362195.1 Acidobacteriota bacterium | reverse complement strand
CAGCAGCGTCCGGCGTCCGCCGCCGCGCCGGCGGCCGGCAGCGACCTTCCGCTCCTGCCGGCATACGCGCGCGCACAGCATCACCGGTCGCTGAAGCAATCGAGCTTCGACAAGACGGGCGGCAACAGCGACCGCTGGCCGATCGCGCCGGGCGCCGTCCAGGAGGTGTTCAACGCGACCGGCCCCGGCGTCATCACCCACATCTGGTTCACGATTGCGGCGCAGAGCGGCGATCACCTGAAGGAGCTGGTCCTGCGCGGCTACTGGGACGGCAACGCCCAGCCCAGCGTCGAGTCGCCAATCGGCGATTTCTTCGGGCTGAATCTCGGCAGCTACCAGGTCTACGAGTCGATGTACCTGGCGTGTTCGCCGGGGCGATCGCTGAACTGCTACTTCGCGATGCCGTTCAAACAGTCGGCGCGCTTCACCGTCACCAACGAGGGCAGCCGCGAGGTCGGCTCCTTCTACTCGAACATCGATTACCTGACGGTGCCGCGGCTGCCGGACGACACGCTCTACTTTCACGCGCAGTACCGTCAGAGCGCGCCGGCGACGCCGGTGACCGGCCCGTCACCGCAGCTCAATCCCGACGGCAAGCAGAACTACGTGTACATGGAGACGCGCGGGCGCGGCCACCTGATGGGCGTCACGCTCGGCGCGCTGCTCAACGCGAACGGCTGGTGGGGCGAAGGCGACGACATGATCTTCGTCGACGACGAAACCAGGCCGGTCATCGTCGGCACCGGCAGCGAAGACTACTTCCTGGGCAGCTGGAACTTCGGAGGGCGCGACGGCGCCACGCCGTTCGCGCATCGCATGTACGGCGCGCCACTCATCGTCAACGCGGAGCGCGTGGGCGGCCGCTACTGCTGCTACCGCTGGCACGGCGACAATCCGGTCGCATTCGAGCGCTACCTCAAACACACGATGGAGCACGGGCACGCCAACGATCGCGGCGACAACTTCTTCTCGTGCGCCTACTGGTATCAGGCGGCTCCGTTCACGGATTTTCCCCGGCTCCCTCCGGTTGCCGAGCGCATCCCGCGCGTGCGCACGCCGGCATAGTCCGGCGGGTCTTGAAGACCCGCCCTACACCTGTCACAGGTGTCAACGCGCGACGGTAGGGCGCACCTTTAGGTGCGCCCTCCACGATGGCGTCTGTAAAGCGGCGCACCTGTTACCTAGGCCGCGTCTTCAGACGCGGCGGTCGCGTTACCGCTTGCGATGAAGAATCACCGTGTCGACGAGCGGCGCGGCAGCGCCGCGGACGGTAGCGATGAGCGCCTGCCGCGATTGTTCGGGCGGGAGGCCGAGCGCGGTTCCGATGTCGCCGACGGCATTGCGCGGCTCGTTGTGCAGGAACACGCCGCGCGGCGCGAGCAGCGCCGCGATCGTGTCGAGCGCCAGCGCCAGCGACACATCGTCGAAGTAGGGAAGGATGTTCGTGGCAATCGCCAGATCGAACGGCGCCTCACCGGGGAGCCGCTCGGTGACGATGTCGAGCTGTTCGGCGCGGAGCGTCCGCGCGGCGGCGGCGCCGACGCGGACGGCCTTCCGGAGGTGACCGCGCGTCGATGCCACCGGCCCCGCCTCACCGATCGCGCGCCCGAGCTGCGCGAAATAATCGCGGTAATCTGACGCGAGCGTGATGCCGTCGTCCTCGCGAATGCCGCTGATCAGCGACAGCGCTGGCGGGGCGGCAGCGGCCGCGCGCACGTGTTCGACGACCCGGGGGTTGATGTCGGCGGCGACGACCTGCAAATCGTCCGCGCGGGCGAGGCCCAGCGTGAGCAGCGCATCGATCACCGCCCATGGCTGATAGCTCTCCGGCGCGGCATCCTGCAGCAGCGCCGTCCGCGGCGCGAGATCGAGGCCGGGACCGACGATCAGTACGCGGCGGATGCGCTGTTCGGGATCGATGGACTCGAGGATCCCCAGGCCGAGATACACGACGTAGCCGGCTTCGACCGCGGTGTCGGTACTGAGCCCGCGCGTCCGATAGAGCGCCGCCACGTCGTCGGCGGGCCGCGCCGAGCGCTGCGCCACGAATTCCTTTTCGTACAGAAACCGCATCGCGCGCAGGTACTCGTCGGCCAGGGCGCGTTCGCGATCCGTTCGCTTCGGCAGCGATGAGTCGACGAGCGCGCGGAAGTAGCCGACGCGCGGGTCTTTATCCTTCGAATCGAGGACGCGCAGCAGCGCGCGCAGACGCGCGCGCGCATCCGGCGGCACCGCCGTCTGCGGCGCCTTCCCGGTATCCAGGAAGATCGTTCGCGCCTCGCGAGGCAGCGCGTCGACGAGCGCCTTCGCGCTGAGCGCCGGCTCGATCGGCGGCGCCTTGCTGACGTGCGCCGACTGCAGGGCGTAGAAGATCAGGTGATCGAAGACGCCGTCGCGCACGCGGCGGACGTGGGGG
>JABFWM010000407.1 GCA_013362195.1 Acidobacteriota bacterium | reverse complement strand
AACGCCGATCGGACCGAGCGTGTCGAAGAACTTCGCGACGCGTTCCGGCTCCGCGTCGTTGAACAGCGTGCAGTTGATGTTCACGCGGAAGCCGCGGCGCTTCGCTTCCTTGATGGCCGCGACAGCCTTGTCGTACGTGCCCGGCTGCGACACCGAGTGGTCGTGCGCTTCGCGGTCGCCGTCGAGGTGAACGGACCAGACGAAGTACGGGCTCGGCTGGTAGTCGTCCATCTTCTTTTCCATCAGGAGCGCGTTCGTGCAGAGATACACGAACTTCTTGCGCTGGATGATGCCCTGCACGATCTGCGGCATTTCCTTGTGCAGGAGCGGCTCGCCGCCCGCGATGGAAACGACCGGCGCGCCGCACTCGTCGACGGCGCCGAGGCACTCTTCCAGCGACAGACGCTGGTTCAGGATGGGATCCGGATAATCGATCTTGCCGCAGCCGTTACAGGCGAGGTTGCAGCGGAACAGCGGTTCCAGCATCAGCGCGAGCGGATAACGCTTCGTGCCCGTGATGTGCTGCTTGAAGATGTAGGCGCCAACGCGGGCCTTCTGGAGCATCGGGATAGACAATTGTGTCCTCTCCTTATTCTTCGCGAATGGCCGTGGCCGCAACGGCGGCGAGCGGCTGCATGAGCTTCGCGGGCAGTTTGAATTCGACCTTTTCCTCGCGGCCGTCCATCGTCGTGACTTCGACGTGGCCGAACGCGCGCAGGGCATCGATCACATGGTTGACCATTTCCTCGGGCGCCGAGGCGCCCGCGGTGATGCCGACCGTCTGCACATTGGCAAACCATTCCGGCCTGATCTCCGAACCGTCAGCGACGAGGTAGCTCGGCACACCGCTTTCGGCGCCGATCTCCCGCAGGCGGTTCGAATTGGAACTGTTGGTGGCGCCCACCACGAGCAGCACGTCCACTTGCCTCGACAACTCGCGCACGGCGGCCTGGCGGTTCTGCGTCGCGTAGCAGATGTCACGCGTGTCCGGCCCGACGATATCCGTGAAGCGGCGCTGCAGGGCATCGATGATGCCGCGCGTGTCGTCGACGGAAAGCGTCGTCTGCGTGACGTAGGCGACGGGCGTGTCGGCCGCGAGCGTCAGCTTGTCGACTTCGGCCTCGCTCTGCACGAGCACGACCTTGCCGGGAATCTGCCCGATCGTGCCTTCCACTTCCGGATGGCCCGCGTGGCCGATCAGGATGAGCGTACGTCCCTGCGATACATACTGGCGCCCCTGCACGTGGACCTTGGTGACGAGCGGGCAGGTCGCGTCGAGCACGTCCAGGCCGCGCGCCTGCGCGTCCTTCTCCACGCTTTGCGCGACACCGTGGGCGCTGAAGATCGCGACTGCGCCGTGCGGCACCTCATCGAGTTCTTCGACGAACCGTGCGCCCTTGCTGCGCAGATTGTCGACGACATGACGGTTGTGAACGATCTCGTGACGCACATAGACCGGTGCGCCATGCCGTTCGAGGGCCCGATCGACGATTTCGATCGCACGGACCACGCCCGCACAAAAGCCGCGGGGTTGAGCAAGGATGATACGCATATTCGAACGAACTCCGACTCACGCGGGTTTCGGGTTAGCCGGCGCGAAGCTCGCGCTTTCCGATGATTCGGCCTCCGCGACGCCAAAAACGCCGGAAGAGTGCCGGGAAAGCAGACCGGAAAAAAAGACACGGTAGTTTCGGTCTGCGCGCCGAAGTTGACCGCGTATTCTAACGCTTTCCCTTTTTGGGTGCTCGATGGGTGATCCGCCGCGCGGAACGCCGCCATGCACGCAAATACGGCGATCCGAAGAACCCAGTAAACTGTCGGACGCGCCGGGCCATGCGCCACGCGCCGCACGCGGCGTGGCCGTGCCGCCTGAGCCTTGCCGGGCGGGCCTTGCGCAGATGCCGGGCGCTGTGTCGTTCGCGCAACGACGGCGTCGCCGACGCATCGGCCGAAACCGGCGAGATGCGCTTCGCCCGCGACTTTTTCGAATTCATCGGGGCCGGGTCCAGCCGCGTTCGCGCTGCCCGGCCGCGCAGTCCCTTCAAGTTAATCGCTTATTTCATGCTATTGATCGCCTGGCTGTCTTTCTTGATCTGGATCGTGCTGCTTTTCGCGCGCGGTGGTTTCTGGCGCGCCGAGCCCGCGCCGGCGCTTTCCGGGACGACCATCCACGCCGTCGGCAACGCGGAGATCGCGCGCCGCGGCGCGTGGCCCGCGCTCGTCGCGGTGGTGCCCGCGCGCAATGAGGCCGATGTCATCGGCCGCGCGGTCGGCTCGCTGCTGAAGCAGGACTATGCGGGTGCGTACCACGTGATCGTCGTCGACGACCACAGCACGGACGACACCGCCGGCGTCGCGCTCGCCGCCGCGCGCGAGCTCGGCCTCGAAGACCGCCTGACGGTGCTCACCGCGCAGC
>JABFWM010000620.1 GCA_013362195.1 Acidobacteriota bacterium | reverse complement strand
ATCCGGACACGCGCGAACGGCACTGGGTGCCGCTGACAGTCGATCGACCGTTCGACTTCGGTTTCCTCGAGCGGCTGCCGTTCAAGGACAAGGTGTTCGACTTCGTCGTCGCCTCCCACGTGCTCGAACATTCGTCCGAACCCGAACGCGCGCTCCGCGAAATGCAGCGCGTCGCCCGCGCCGGCTACATCGAAGTGCCCGATGCGTTCATGGAGCGGGTGAACCCGTACAAGGATCATCGAGCCGAGATCACCGTGCGGCAGGGCCGGCTGACTATTCGGAAGAAGGGCAGCTGGATCGTCGACCGCGAGCTGGTCGAGCTGTACGAGGATCGCGCCAAGCCATTGTTCACCGGCGCGTTCATTCCGTCGCGGCCGTTCGACTTCCACGTCCGCCATTACTGGCAGGATTCGATCGCGTACCAGGTCGTCAATCCGTCCGTCGACGCGCGCTGGCTCGCGCCCGTCGACGATCGGCCACGGCCTGCCGTTGCGAGCGTGGGATGGCGTGGGACGGTGCGCGGAGCGCTGCGGACCCTCATGTCGCAGTCCGCGCGCAATCGCGCCATCGATCTGGCCGGGCTGCTTGCGTGCCCCACGTGTGGCCACGCCGCCGTGGACCGCACCACCGATGGCTTCAGGTGTCATGCGTGCGCGACCGCATACCCCGATCGGCACGGCCTGCCGATGCTGTACCCGGACGGAACGGCGCCCTGATGTGCGCCGTCGGCGTCGTGCGGATCTTCGAGCGCTGTCGGGCGTCCCAGGGTGTTGCCAGAGGATGACGCGAACGTGACCGCCATGGCGGCGAGACCGCTGGCCGGCCTGCTCCGCTGTCCCGCGTGCGGCGGATCGTTCGCGGAAGCGGACTCCGGCCTGCGCTGCCAGGCCTGCACCCGATTCGTGCCGGTGGTGAACGGCATTCCGCGCTTCGTGCCGGCGGACAATTACGCGGCGAACTTCGGCTTCCAGTGGAACCGCTTCCGCCGGACGCAGCTCGATAGTCACTCCGGAGTTCCGGTGTCGCGCGATCGCTTCCTGCGCGAGACGGGATGGACGGCGGACCGCCTGGCGGGGACGCTCGTGCTCGACGTCGGCTGCGGCGCGGGCCGCTTCGCGGAAATTGCGCTCGCGCTCGGCGCGACCGTCGTTGCCGTCGACTACTCGAGCGCGGTTGACGCCTGCCGCGCCAATCTGCCGACCGCGCGCCTGCATGTCGTCCAGGCCGACATCTACGCGCTGCCGTTTGCGCCGGAGACGTTCGATTCCGTGTACAGCCTGGGCGTCATCCAGCACACGCCGGACGTCGAACGCGCGGTGAAGGCCCTGGTGCCGCCCCTGAAGGCCGGCGGCGAGATCGTTGTGGACGTCTATCGCAAGCACTGGAAAGGGTGGCTGCATCCGCGCATGTGGCTGCGGCCGTTCACCACGCGAATGGATGCAGGGCGCCTGTTCCGGATGGTCGAGGGCGCGACCCCCGGGCTGCTCGCGGTCAGCAACGCGATCGGCGCCATTCCAGCCGTCGGGCCGCAGCTTCGCCGTCTCGTTCCCGTCGCCAATCATTCCGGCCTGCTGCCGCTGTCATCGGCACAGATCGAGGAGTGGGCGATCCTGGACACCTACGATTGGTTGGCGCCGGCGTACGACCAGCCGCAGACAGCAGAGACGCTTCTGCGATGGCTCGTCGAGGCCGGTGTGATCGACGTCGAAGTGTTCAAGGCCGACCATCTGACGGCACGCGGGTACAAGGCCGCCGACGATGCGCGTCGGCATTGACGGATCGAACCTGCGCCAGGGCGGCGGCATCACACACCTGGTTCAGGTGCTCGGCGCGGCAGGGCCCGAATCGTCGGGCATCACGCGCGTCACGGTCTGGGGCGCGCCGCCGCTGCTCGACGTGCTCCCGGATCGACCGTGGCTGCAGCGCGTGCACGATCCGGCGCTCGGGGGGCGGGCGATCTCGCGCGCGTGGTGGCAGCAGCGCACGCTCGCCGCTCGCGCGGCGAATCAGGCCGATGTGCTGTTCTCGCCGGGCGGGACCTATCTCGGCGGCTTTCGTCCGTTCGTGACGATGTTTCGCAACATGCTGCCGTTCGACAGCCTGGAACGGCGCCGATACGGCGCGTCGCCGATGCGGCTGAAGCTGGAGGTGCTGCGCCGCGTGCAGGCCGCGACGTTCCGGCGTGCGAACGGCGTCATCTTCCTGACGGAGCACGCGCGCCAGGCCGTCAGCGCTGCCGGCATCTGTCTCCGCGGGCGTCACGCGGTGATCGCGCACGGCCTGGATCGACGGTTTTTCCAGCACGGCCGCCCGCATGAGCCGCTGCAGGCCTTCGGCCCGCACCGGCCGTTCAAATGGTTGTACGTGTCGGCGATCCATCACTACAAGCACCCCTGGAACGTCGCCGAAGCGGTCGCGTTGCTGCGCGCC
>JABFWM010000630.1 GCA_013362195.1 Acidobacteriota bacterium | reverse complement strand
ACGGCTCGCGCAAGTCGTGACCATGCGTGGTTGGCGCGCATGGAACTGGCGTGGGCCACCGAACTCCTTACGTCGGGACAGGCTAACGAAGCTGTAGTTCCACTGAGTCGCGCGCTTTCATATGACAATCCTCCTCCTGAGCTACTCGCGCGAGTTTGCGCAACGTTGGATGTTGCCTCTGCCGCCTTGGGAGAGAATCGAAGCAGGGCGGCGTCGCAGAGAGGGCATCGTATTGCCGGCGCATTAGGAAGCCGCGTACTTGAGGCCGAACTCTCGCAAGTTGGCCAAAGGCCGACCCCGCCTGCGACCGTGGCGTTGTCCTCACTCGACGACGCGGTCGCCCTGATCGAGCTCGCTGGATATCCGCATGTCCTCGCCCGCGAGGCCTACGCGTTGCTGCAGCTGACCGGCGCGGCCAGCGCCGTCGCGCTCGTGGCCCGCAGCGACCGCCTCCGCTGCATCGAGGCCCAGGGCTGGACGGAGAACCACGCGCTGCGGGTCGCCGCCGACCCCGCACACCGCCTCCACATCGTCTGCGGACAGCATCGCGATGAGACGTGGGAGATCGTCGCCGAGCTCAAGCCGGCGCTGGCCGACCGGTGCGCCGGGGTCGCCGTGCGCAAGCTCGTCGACACTGCCGTCACCCTCGACCGCTATCGCCGCGAGGAGAAACAGCGCGACGCGCTCTGGCCCGCCGACACCCTCGAAACCGACGGCGGGCTGTGGGTCTCCGAGCAGATGTCCGAGCTCCTGTCGATCGGACGACGGATTGCCACGTCCGACATCACGGTGCTGATCACCGGCGAGACCGGGACCGGCAAGGAGGTGCTGGCGCGCGCGATTCACCGCGCCTCGCCGCGCGCGCCGAAGCCGTTCATTCCCTTCAGCTGCACCGCCGTGCCGCGCGACATGCTCGAGAGCCAGGTGTTCGGCTACCGGCGAGGGGCGTTCACGGGCGCCGACAGCGCGTTCGAAGGCGTGATCCGCGCCGCCGCCGGCGGCACGCTGTTCCTCGACGAAATCGCGGAAATCGGACCGGAGCTCCAGCCCAAGCTGCTGCGATTCCTCGAGACCCGCGAAGTGCATCCGCTCGGCGAAGCGCAGCCGGCCGCCGTCGACGTGCGCATCATCGCCGCGACCAACGCCGACCTCGACGCGCTGGTGGCGGACGGCCGCTTCCGTCAGGACCTGTTCTACCGGCTGAACGTCGTCCGGCTGCGGCTGCCGCCGCTGCGCGAGCGCCGCGAGGAAATTCCGCCGCTCATCGATCTGTATCTGCAGCGCTTTGCGGACGAGCAGAAGAAGGGCCGCCTCACCATCGACGACGAGACGCTCGAGTACCTGCTGCTCTTCTCGTGGCCGGGGAACGTGCGGCAGCTGGTGAACGAAGTGCGGCGGCTCGCGGCGCTCGCCGAGCCGGACAGCACGATCACCGCGGCGCTCCTGTCGCCCGAGATCCAGACATCGCGCCGCACCGTGCGGCTCGCGCCGGGGGACGAACCGGAGGTTCGCGTCCGCCTCGACCAGCCGATGAACGAGGCGGTGGAGATGATCGAGCAGGCGCTGGTGCGGCGGGCGCTCGAGCGCGCGAACGGGAACTACGAGAACGCCGCGCGCCTGCTCGGCATCTCGCGCAAGGGGCTGTTCCTCAAGCGCCGCCGCTGGGGCATGCAGCGCGCGTCGTGATCCCGCCCGTCGTCCACGTGCGTCCCTGGGGCGCCGCGGCGCGGCGCCGCCGCCAGAGAGGCACGCTACCGTCCGAGCACCCGCTTCGCCTGCGCGTTGTGACGGATGGTATGCGCCGCCGCCCACTCGCCGATCTGCGCGAGCGTGACAGTGCCCACGACCTTGTGCGTCACGCCGAAGCGCGAGGCTCGATCGTCGCCGAGGCTCTCGAGCGCCGCGTCCAGCGTTGACGCCGCGGCCTGGAGCGCCGCCATCACCTCGGCGCGGCGAACGTCTGCCGGCGGGACGACCGCGCGCGACGCTTCGATCCGCCGCGGCAACGCGGCCGCCACCTCCGGCCACGGGCGCTCCCGAAACTCCTCGGGCAATACCTGCGACGGTCGCACACCGGAGATCAGGTCCGCAAACGCGGCGTCGACGGCGGCCACGTGCCAGCCGATCTGCAGGGCCGTCCATCCGCCGTCCGGCGGCGCCAGCGCGGCGAGGTCGTCCGGCGCCGCGAGCAGGCGCGCGACGAATCGATCGTGCGCTTCGCGATAGGTCTGGCGGATCCGGTGAATCCGCTGCGCGTGGGACTCCACGACCTCACCCGCCGAAGTAGGACGGGATCGGCATGTCGCGCATCGTGTGCAGGCCGGGAACGGCTGCCACCACCTTGGGAATCGAGTTGACCGTGATGGATGCAGTCGCCACGTCGCCGTGGACGCCGCCATCGATCTTCATCTTCAGCGACGGCGACCCGGTGATCTCGACGGCGTCGAACGATTCCGGCGCCCCGAGATACGCTTCCATGTGCAGCGTGATGATCGGCCGGCCGTTCCGGTAGCCAACGCCGTCCTGCACGATCCCGCAGACGTAGCCCGGATCGACGGCGAGGAATTCGCTGGCGACGGTTTCGGCGGCGATGCGCGGCTGGATCTCGTCGGTAATCTTCTCGAGCTTCCATCCCATCGCACCGGCAATCATCGAGATTGACTCGGCCAGGCCGACGTGGCGGACGCTGCCGTCATCGACTTTCTTCTGGAACTGTTCGCGGGTCAGCCCGGCGCCGATCTTCTGCTGGAAAGGAAGCCGCCGGATGCGCGCGTCCTGGACGCGGTCCACGCGGATGGCGTCCACGCGCTCGCAGACGCCGGTCAAGGTGATGGGCAAGGCATCCATGGTGAACCCGGGATTGACGCCGGTTCCAAGCACCGCGACCTTGGCCTTCTTCGCCATCCGATGAATCGCGCGGGCGTATTTCATGTTGCCGCTCGTCGGGTAGGCGAGTTCCTCGGTGGTCGATACGATCGGGACCTTCAATTTCAGGATCGCCTCAACCTGCGGCGTCACCTTCTTCAGCGAGGATTGCGTGCACAAGACCACCACATCCGGCTTCGACGCCTTGATCGCCTTTCTGGGATCGTCGAGCACCTTCACGCGCAGCGCTCGTCCGACGTTTGCGACCTCGCCAAGGTCGCGTCCGATTTTCGCCGGATCGATGTCGACGGCGCCGACGATCCGGAAACCGCGGCGGCTCGCGACCTGCCGAACCACCGCCGCGCCGATCGGACCGAGACCATAGTGCAGTACGCGGACAGGCCCCTTACGCATCGCCATGCATGACTCCTGAAAAGGTCGAATTATAGTAGGATTTGCGTTTGCGCGGGTCTTGTCCGTGATCGCGCTGGTAGCGGCGGATCGCGCGCAGCAGGCACGGCACGCTCACCTTCCATCCTGTCTTCCAACACCCGGCGCGGCTCGCGTTCGACGTGGATCGCGACGTGGACGCGCGCGGAAGCAGGAAGGGCTGACGAGTCGCGAGGTGGTCCTTGATCAGCGTGGACAGTCCACGCGCGACGGAAGGTAGGCGCGGGCGAGCTGGTTCCAGTCGTCAGGCGTCAAGCATCCGGGGCCGGATGAGTTCTTGCGGCCGGCGCACGCCAGACCTTCACCGAGCGCAGAACCCGGTCGAACAACCAGCCGCAACGGAACGCGCTCCTCGACGCCCGCGCGGGCTGGTGGGCGGCACGTCGTCGTCGAGTGGCTGTGGCGCCGTCCTGCAGAATCGGGGCCATGTCACCGATAATGGTCTGGTAGCGTCGGTGCGACCCTTCCCGTGCGACTCAACGTCCCAGTTGACGATCCGCGCATTCGTCTGATGGCCGCGGACCTCTGCCGCGACATCCGCGCATGGTCCGCGGACCGGCGATTCGCCGCGCCGCTGGAATGGCCGGCGGCGTCCGGCATCGTCAACGCCTCCCCTGCCCGCTGATGCAGATGCCATTCAAGGGCGCGCGCATCCTCATCGTCGATGATGAGGCGACCAACGTGGAGATGCTGCGCCGCATTCTCCACCGGTTCGGATTCACGCGCGTCGAGAGCACCACGGATTCGCGTGAGGCGGCGGCGTTGTACGTGCGCCATCGACCCGATCTGATTCTGCTCGACCTGCACATGCCGAACCTCGACGGCCTCGCCGTGATGGCGCAGCTCAATCAGATTGCCGAGGCGACCTACCTGCCGATCATCATCCTGTCGGCGGACGTCACCCCGGAGGCGCGTCGGGATGCGCTGTCGCGGGGCGCCAAGGATTTCGTCAGCAAGCCGTTTCAGCAGGACGAGATCATCCTGCGCATCAAGACGCTGCTGCAGACGCGCCATCTCTATCTGCAGATCCAGAGCCAGAACCAGCTGCTCGAAGCCAAGGTGCGGGAGCGCACGCGCGCGCTCGAAGAGGCGCAGCTGGAAATACTCGAGCGGCTCGCGCTGGCCGCGGAATACCGCGACGACAACACCGGCCAGCACACCCAGCGGGTCGGCCAGATGTCGGCGCTGCTCGCCCGCGAGCTGGGGATGCCGGATTCCCAGGTGACGCTGATCGGACGCGCCGCCGGGCTTCACGACGTCGGCAAAATCGGCGTGCCCGACTCCATCCTCTTGAAGTTCGGCAAGCTGACCCCCGAGGAGTTCGCAGTCGTCAAGACGCACACCACGATCGGCGCGCGCATCCTCGGCGGCGGCAAGTTTTCGCTGCTGCGTCTCGCCGAAGAGATCGCGTTCAACCATCACGAGCGGTGGGACGGCGCAGGCTACGCGGGGATCCGGTCGACGGAAATCCCGCTGGCCGGACGCGTCGTCGCGGTCGCGGACGTGTTCGATGCGCTGACGCAACAGCGGCCGTACAAGGACGCCTGGCCGGTCGCCGAAGCGGTGGCTGAAATCGATCGCCAGCGTACCCGGCAGTTCGATCCGGAGATCGTCGACGCCTTCCTGCGCGTGATCGAGGAACAGGGCGGCGCCACCGTGTAGCCGGCGTGCTACACGCCAATGCCGATGTGTGCCGGCGCCGGCTCCACGTCTTCAACCGTGGGCGCCTCGGCCGCCCCCTCCGCAGTCATCCGCCGAAGCGCATCGCGCGCGACCTCGCGCAGCCCTGGATCCGCCATCAATGCGGTGATTCCGCCGGCCGCCGTCGTCACCGGCGCGCCGACGAGGCGATCCGCGATTCTGACGCGCTCGGCGAGCGTAGTCTGCGGATCGAGGAGCGGTACGACGACCTGGCGCAGGTGCGGCTCGAGGACGTTGTCGAGGAACTCGAGCGCGTTCGAACGAATGACCGGATTCGCCGATCGCAAGCCGACGTAGGCGTCCTGCAGGTCCGCCTCCGGAAACAACAGCGCCATCAGCCTGAAGATCCGCTCCAGCTCGTGCTCCATCGACCGCCGCATCGCGACCAGCACCGGGTCGGACGCCGACCGCGCCGGCGCGACCGCGGCCAGGACCTGGTGCGAACGATAGTGGCCGCCGATTTCGGCAGCGAGCAGCAGCTCGATCAACTTGCGATCGAGCCGCAGGTGGGGATGCAGCTGCCGGAGCTTGTTCAGCGCGGCAATCACGCGATAGCGCAGCGTCGGGTCACCCTCGAGAAGGCGCTCCTCCAGCAACGGGACGCCGGCGGCGCCGGCCCGCGACAACCCGGTCATCGCGATACGCGCAATCCGCGGCTCTTCGTCGTCCAGCAGCTTCACGAGCAGCTCCGGCAATGCGTCAGGCACGAGGGCGAGCACGCGCGCCGCTTCCGTCCGATCGCGAACCCCGGCCGCGCCCGGCGAGCCGATCATCTGTTCGAGGATGACGCGGGCGGCGTCGAGATTGCGGGCCGGTCCCGGCGACGCCAGAAAGGCGGCGATCCCCGCGCGGATTGAGAAGTCCGGAAACGCGCCGAGCTCCTGGATGCGCGCGACCGGATCCACGCCGACCTGGCGGCTCAGGAACAGCAAGGCCTCGGTGCGAACCGCGAGATCCGGGTCGCGCAGCATCTCGGCCACCAACGGCGCGATCGCCGTATCGCCGCCGGCGCTGAGAATGGACAAGGCCTGGCGGCGGATCTCGGGATCGTCGTGGTGCAGCAGTTCCCGAAGAGCTGTTCGCCACGGCCCGAGCGGCTCGGGCTCCACGATCGACAACGCGTAGCGGACCGCGGCCGGATCGTCGGCCTTCAGCTTCTCCTCCAGTGCCGTGACCGCCGACCGATCGAGCACACGCCGCGAGTGCCGCTCCGCCTCCAGGCGATGGCGGCGGATGCTGTCGTGGATGGTGCGGACGTATTCGCGTCGCAGACGCCACGCGATCGCGAACCAGCACGTGAGCAGCACGAGGTTGATCGCCGCGGTGCCGCGCAATCCGAGGTTGAGTCCGGGCAGCCCGGCGAACCCGCGCGTCGCGAGCCCCAGCAGCACGCCGCCGGCCGCATCACCCGCGCGGTTCAACACGATGTCGACCGCGTTCTTGATGCGCGCACGCGTGCCCGGCGCAATCGGCAGATACAGCAGCTCGTAGGTGGCCTTGTCGACCGAGAACCGCAGCCCCTGATCGAAGGCATTGGTCACGATCACCGGCCAGAATGCCGGCAGGATCAGGATCCACACCGTACCGATGCCCAGGACGGCTGGCAGCAGCAGCAACGTGACGGCAACGCCCCACCGGCGCAGGACGGCAGCGGTCAGCGTCAGCTGCACGATCAGGCTCACCGTGCCGAGCGCGAAATTGAACGTCCCGAAAAAGCGCGTCAACGCTTCGGCGCTGCCGCCAAACCGTCTGTCCGCGACGACGCTCAACTGAAACCCGGTCCACTGCGTCGCAATCGCAACCAGGAAGACCATCGCGGCAATCAGGCGCAGGTAAGGCGTCTGCGCGATCTCGGCGAGTGTGTCCCTGAGCGCATGCCGACGCGGTTTCCCGCGCCGCGCGAGGCCGTGACGGCGAAGCTTCGCATTCGCAATCGACACCGTGGCCGCGGCCGCGACGATCAGCGCCGCGAGGACGAGCAGCAGGTTGATGGCGCCGCCAACCGGCCGCACCAGCACGCGCGCGAGAAACCCGCCGAGGATCGCACCAAACGACGCACCGGCGCCGATCAGCCCGAACAGCCGCTTGGCCTGGCGCGTGTCGAACAGCGAGTTCGCGAAGCTCCAGGCCTGCACCGGCGCAATCACGCCGAAGCAGTTCACCCAGACGTAGAAGATCCCCGGCAGCAACGGGAACGGATGGCTGCGGAACGCCCACCAGAAGAAGAGG
Source organism: Acidobacteriota bacterium (assembly GCA_013362195.1). Taxonomy (GTDB): domain Bacteria; phylum Acidobacteriota; class Vicinamibacteria; order Vicinamibacterales; family 2-12-FULL-66-21; genus QHWT01. The sequence continues at coordinate 22,578 of JABFWM010000630.1, read as the reverse complement.
ACGTTCGACGCGAAGAAGAGCAGCGTCCAGACGGTCACGGACCGCTGACCGGAATACGCGGCAACGCGCGTATAGATCGGCACGAACAGCGACAGCGCGAGCGGGACCGCCGCGTACACGTACGCCAGCGCGTAGGGCCCGTACTGCCGCAGGAACAGGCCGTTTCGAATCGGCTTCGCCAGCAGGAACGCCGCGACGACGACGGCGATGTAGAGAAAGGTGAGGGACACCGGCAGCGCTTCTCCGGAGCGGATGTCCAGAAAGCGCCGGAGACGCGCGACCATGAGCGCCGCGCAGTTTACTTCAACTGGCGCATGACATAGGCTTTAGCTCCACGCCTCGAGGTCCCTCATGTCGATCACCACGCGACTGCTCTCTCCAGTGGCAGAGGTCCGCGACGGCGAAGGCGCGACCGCGCTGATGATGTTCGCGTATTCGTTCCTCGCGATGGCGTCGTACAACGCCATCAAGCCGATTACGCGGTCGAAGTTCATCTCCGATCTTGGCGCCGACAACCTTCCGTACGTGCTGCTCGCGGCGGGGTTCCTCATCGGCATTCTGATGACGGGATATTCCTGGCTGATGGCGCGGCTCCCGCGGCGCTGGGGGCTGCCCATCACCCAGGCGGGGATGGCGGCGGCGCTCGTCGCCTTCTGGGTGCTGTTCCGATCCTCCGCGACCTGGGTCTCGGTCGCGTTCTACGTGGCGGGACTGATTCTCGGCGTGCTGCTCATCAGCCAGTTCTGGACGCTCGCCAACATCGTCTACGACGCGCGCCAGGCGAAGCGCCTGTTCGGATTCATCGGCGGCGGCGCCCCGCTCGGCGGGATCGCCGGTTCGGCGTTCGCGACGGCGTTCGCGAAGCAGATTGGGTCGACCAACCTGCTCATCCCGAGCGCCATCGCGATGATGTGCAGCGCGACGCTGGTGTCGCTGATCATCAGGCGCGAGCGCGTCGATCCCGGCGCGGCGGTCGAGCGCGTGACAGGCGAAAAGGGCGTCGGCGCGACCGCAGCCGTCGACCTGCTGCGGCGATCGAAGCACCTGCAGATCATCGCGCTGGTCATCAGCTTTGCGGCGGTCGGCGCGGCGATCATCGAGCAGCAGTTGAACATGGCGGCCGCGGCCGTGAAGGGCGCGAGCGCGACCGACGCGATCACGTCGTTCCTTGCGCAGGTCCAGCTCTGGACGTCGGCGATCGGCTTCGTCATCCAGGTCTGGCTCACGAGCAAGATCCACCGCTATCTCGGCATCGGCTTCGCGCTGATGATCCTGCCCGTCAGCCTCGGGACGACCGCGATCGTCATGCTGTTCAATGCCGCGCTCTGGGCGCCCAGCCTGGCGCGCGTCCTCGACCAGTCGCTCCGCTACACGGTGGACAAGACGACGCGCGAGATCCTGTTTCTGCCGCTGCCGGGCGACATCAAGCTGAAAGCGAAGTCGTTCGTCGACGTCACCGTCGATCGCGGCGCCAAAGCGGCCGGAGCGCTGCTGCTGCTCGTGCTCGTGAAGCCGTGGGGACTGCACCTGGACTGGCAGCGACTCAGTTACGCGAGCCTGCTGATGACGGTCGCGTGGATGTTCATGGCGCTGCGGGCGCGGCGCGGCTACCTCGAGGCGTTCCGCAGCAGCATCCAGCGCCGCGACGTGCAGCCGCAGGACGTGCGGCTGACGGGGGCCGACCTCACCACGATCGAGACGCTCGTGCAGGAGCTCGCCCAGCCGGACGCGTCGCGGGTCGTCTACGCGATCGACGTGCTGGAATCGCTCGACAAGCGCAATCTCGTCACGCCCCTGCTGCTCTATCACGCGTCGCCGGACGTCCGCCGGCGTGCGCTCGCGGCGCTGCGAGAGGTGCGCGCGGACATCGCGGAGCAATGGGCGCCGCAGATTCGCCGCATGATCGCGGACCCCGACGCCGAGGTGCGCGCCGCGGCCATCGCGGCGCTCGGCGCGATTCGCAACGAGGACACGGCGACGGTGGTCAGGCCGATGCTCGACGATCCCGATCCGCGGATCCGGGTCACCGCGGCGGTGGCGCTGGCCGCGCTCGATCGCCCGGACGATCGGGCGCGCGCCGGCGCGATCTTCGCGGAGCTGACGACGGACACGTCGGAGGCGACGCGGCCGGCGCGGCGCGACGCCGCGGCCGCGCTGCGGCAGATCCGCCACGCCGACCTGCACGCGCTGCTGATGCCGCTCCTCTACGACCCCGCGCCCGACGTCGCCGAGGAGGCGCTGGCCAGCGTGGGCGATCTCGGCGCATCGGACTTCATCTTCGTGCCGACGCTGGTCACGCTGCTGCGCAACCGGCAATTGAAACGGCGCGCGCGCGACGTGCTCATCAGCTACGGCGAACCGGTCGTCGAGGCGCTCGCCTACATCGTCGCGGACACGGACGAGGACATCTGGATCCGCCGGCATATTCCCGCGACGCTCGCCGGCATTCCGTCGCAGGCATCCGTCGATGCGCTGGTCGGCGTGCTCGACGACCCGGACGGCTTCCTCCGTTACAAGGCGGTCGCGGCGCTGCAGACGCTGCGCCGCGGCAGCGAGGCGCTCACCTTCCCCGCCGGGCGCATCGAAGCGCTGGCCATCGCGGAGTCGCGCCGGTTCTTCTCGCACCTGTCGCTGCACGCGAACCTGTTCGATCGCGGCGCGCTTCCCGCCGAGTCGATGCTCGCGCAGGCGCTGCAGGAGAAGATGGCGCGGGCGATGAACCGGGCGTATCTCCTTCTCGAACTGCTCTACCCGTGGCGCGACATCGCGGCAGCGCGCTGGACGCTCGAGCACGGCGACGCGCGGACCGGCGCGAGCGCGTCCGAGTACCTCGACAACATCCTGAGCGGACCGCTGCGCAAGCACGTCATGCCGGCGATCGAGGACCTGCCGCGCGACGAGAAGATCCGCCGCGGCAACGTGCTCCTCCGCACGCGGCCGCGCGACGTCGAGGAATCGCTCCTGCACCTGATCAACGACGACGACGAAGTGGTCGCGGCGGTCGCGATCGATCTCGTCGCGGCCGAGCGCCGGTGGACGCTGGCGCCGGACCTCGAACACGTGCTCGCGCATCGCAGTCCCCGTGACTGGTTCGTGTTCGAAGCGGCGTCGTGGGCGCTCGCGGAGCAGCGGCTCTCGGCGGAGCGCCGCCGTGAATTGTGGCGCGAACCGCTGCCCGCGGCGGCGCTGGCCGGGCGCATCCGCCACCTCCCGCTGTTCGCATCGGTCTCGATCGATGAATTGTTCCGGATGGCCGCGACCGGCCGCCAGATACGCCACGAGCCGGGCCGCGTGCTGCAGCAGGAAGGCATGGTGCCCGACGTGGTGCACATCCTGCTCGATGGCCGCGTCGCGCTGTCGCGACAGGGCGAGGCGCCGTCGAGTGCACTGCCCCCCGTAGCGCTCGGCCTCGATGAAGCGCTGCAGGGCGTTCCGGCGCAGACGACCGTGCGAGCCATTGACGCGGCCGTGACCCTCGCGCTGCCCACCGATCACCTGCGCACGCTGCTGGCCGACAGCACCGATCTCGTCCGCGGCCTCTTCGCGACGCTGACCGATGCCGGCGCGCACACCTGGCCGCTGATCATGCCGACCGGCGTGGGCGGCGAGTTCGCCCGACTGGCGGAAGATGGCGTGGCGCCGGTCGAGAAGGTGCTGGCGCTGCAGCGGGTCCCGATCTTCTGCCGCGTCGACGCGGCCGACATGCTGGCGCTCGGGCGTATCGCGCGCGTCGTGCCGTTCGCGGCCGGCGCCCGCCTGTTCGATGCGGCCACGCCTCCGGCGCTGTGGGTGCTGCTGTCGGGCGGCGCGAGCGTCGACTCGCTCGACGGCGGCCGCCGCACGCCCGTGAACGGTGGCGACGCGATCGGCCTCGCGTCGCTGCTGACCGGCGCGCCGCTCGGCCACTCCGCTGACGCGGCTCGATCGGGCGTCCTCCTGCGCATCGATCGCGAGGAGTTCTACGAATTGATCGAGCAGCGCCCGCCGCTGCTGCAGCAGGTGTTCGCGGCGCTGTTCCGAGGCGCCGCCGCCGAACAGGGAGTGATCTGATGTCGATTCGTCCGACCGCGGCGCGCACCGTGGCCGCGGTGCTCGCGGCTGCGACGCTCGCGTTTTACAGCTCGCCGGCCCCATCCTCCGCACAGGCCACCCCCTCGTCAGCGGCCCTCGCGACGCCCGAGCAGTTCTTCGGCTTCCGGATCGGCGCGGACCACAAGCTCGCCCGCTGGGACCGGATCGTCGCGTATCTGCGGCAGGTGGCGGGCGCCAGCGATCGCGTCCGCGTCCGCGAGCTCGGACGGTCGACGAACGACAACCCCTTCATCGCGGTGGAAATCAGCAGTGCGGAGACGCTGAACCACCTCGAGCGCTTCAAGGCGCTCGAACGCAAGCTGTACTTCCAGGGCGGCGCGCCCACCGACGCCGAACGCGATCGCATCTTCCTCGAAGGCAAGGCCGTCGTCGTCGTCACGTGCAGCATCCATGCGACGGAGATTGGCGCGTCGCAGATGGCGGTGGAGCTGGTGCACCAGCTCGCCACCGATCGCTCGCCCCAGGTGAAGAAGATCCTCGACAACGTCATCTTCATCCTGGTTCCGAGCCTCAATCCCGACGGGCAGATCATGGTCACCGACTGGTTCGACAGGAACGTCGGCACCCCGTTCGAGAGCAGCTCGATCCCGTCCCTCTATCATCCCTACGTCGGCCACGACAACAACCGCGACATGTACATGTTCACGCAGAAGGAGAGCCAGCTCACGGCGGCGCTGCTGTGGAAGGACTGGTTCCCGACGGTGTGGCTCGACGAGCACCAGATGGGCAGCAACGGCGCGCGGATCTTCGTGATGCCGGCCACCGATCCGATCAACCCGAACGTGCACCCGCTGATTTACCGGTGGAACGGGATCCTGGGACAGTCGCAGGCTGCCGCGCTCGAAGCCGCCGGCAAAGAAGGGATCATCTACAACTCCACCTACACGAACTTCTGGCAGGGAGCCATGGCGTGGAGCGGGTGGTGGCACAACCAGATCGGCCTGCTCACGGAAGTCGCCAGCGCACGCATCGCCGCGCCAATCGAACAGCAGAAGACCACGCTCGGCCGCACGCCCTCGCCTGGCGAAGGCGGACGCGGTGAAGGACGCGGCGCCGCCGCCGCGACGGGCATTCTGCCGCCGCCGTCGGACACCACGCCGCGCACCGAGTATCCGCGGCCCTGGCTCGGCGGCCGCTGGACGCTGCGCGACATCGTCGATTACGAGCTGATTGCGACGACCGCCCTGCTCGACACCGTCGCGGATCGGCGCGAGGCCATCCTGCGGCAGATCTACGAAGTGAATCGCCAGACGGTGGCAGCGGGCGCCACCGGCGAGATCAAAGCGATCGTCGTTCCGATCGAAGGGCAGCAGGATGTGCGCGAAGCCGGGCACCTCGTCGACCGCTTGCGCGTGGCCGGCGTCGAGGTGCTGCGGGCCACGTCGGCGTTCGACGCCGACGGCACACGATACGCGCCCGGCACGTTCGTCGTCCCGATGACGCAGGTCTTCGCGCGCTACGCGAAGGACATGCTGGAGAAGCAGACCTATCCGGAAGTCCGCCGGTCCGCCGCGTCAGCGCCGGAGCCGCCCTACGACGTGACGGCGTGGTCGCTCGGCCTGTTGCTCGGCGTCAAAACGGTGTTCGTCAAGAACGCCCTGCCATCGAATCTGGCGGCCGCGCCCGTGACGGCGCCGCCGGTCATCGCCGGCGAGGTGAAGGGCAACGGCGCGCGATTCGGTTTCGAGATGAAGGGACCCGACACTGCGGCGGCAATGAATGCGCTCCTGAAGCAGGGCGCCAGGCTCGCATTCGACGCGCCGTCGCATGTGGCGGTCAGCGGCGTGGCGCGGCGGCAACTCGAAGGCATCGCGTCGGAGCACGGGGTGTTCATCACCTCGTCCGACAACGCGCCGCGCGGAAGCATGACGCCGATCCCGATTCGTGCGCCTCGCATCGCCATGTATCAGCCGTGGAACGGCGGCAACATGGACGAAGGATGGACGCGATGGGTGCTCGAGCGGTACGGCTTTGCGTCGACGCCGCTGCACAACGCCGACGTGCGCGCGGGCAGGCTGCGCGAGCGCTTCGACGTCGTCGTTTTCGCGGACCAGTCACCGCGATCGATCGTCGACGGCGCGAGCGGGCCGAACATCAGGCCGGAGTATCGCGGCGGGATTGGCGACGAGGGGGTCGACGCGCTCCGCGAATTTCTCGCGCAGGGCGGCACCCTCCTGATGCTGGGCGCCGCGTCGGATCTCGCCATCGAGCGGCTCGCCGTGCCGCTCAAGAATCTCAAGGCAGGGCTGACGCGCGATCAGCATTTCGCGCCGGGCACGATCGTGAACGTCGAGGTCGACACGACGAATCCGATCGCGTACGGCGTCGCCGCAGAGACGTATGGCTTTTACAACAACAGCCCCTTCTTCAGCGTTGTCGAGGGTTTCCCGTCGCAGAAGGTCGCGGTGATCGCGAGATACCCGAACAAGGAGGTGGTGGCGTCGGGCTGGCTGAAGGGGGAAGACCTCATGGCCGGGCGCGCGGCGATCGTGTCGGTCGACATGAACCCCGGCCGCGTCATCCTGTACGGACTGCGCCCGCAGCACCGCGCGCAAACGCACGCCACCTTTCCGCTGCTGTTCAACGCGCTGTTTCTGTCGACGAGCGAGAACGCCACCAGAGCGCCGACGATTCCGTAGGCGGTGCCCTGCGAGGGAGCGGCTTCCGCCTGAAGGGTACTTCCGCCTGAAGCGCAAAGGTGCTTCCGCCTAAAGGCGGAAGCTACAGGAGCGCACTGCTTCCGCTCAAGGTGCTTCCGCCTGAAGGCGGAAGCTACAGGAGCGCGTGGCTTCCGCCTTCAGGGGGGAAGCGCCGTAAGCGGAAGGCCGTAAGCGGACAGCACCTCAGGCAGCGGAAGACGTCACCGCGTCAGCCGATCGGCGATGGCGTCGGAGGTCATGCCGTAGTGGGCCCACACCTCCTGGAAGGTGTCCGACGGCGCCACGCGCGGATCGACGATGCCGAAGTGGTCGAGCCGCAGTCCGTACCCGGCGAGCTTGCCGGCCACGAACGCGGCGAACCCGCGCAGGCCCGCATCGACCGTCCCGATCAGGCCGTCTTCGAGCGTGACGATGCGATCGTATGTGCGCGGCAGCTCCGCGAGGAAATCCTCGTCCATCGGAAAGCCATTCACGACGAAGGCGTCGACCGCGACACCGCGCGACGCTGCCTTGTCGCTGGCCTCGCCGGCGAGAGAGCTCGGCGCGCCGACGGTGAGAATCACGGCCTTGGCGCCGTCGCGCTGACGGAACGGCGTCACCGGCGCCCAGGCATCGGTCGCCTGCCACAACGGCGTCTTGCCGTCGGCGCGCGTGAGGATCGGCAGATTGTCGCGCGGCACGGCAACGATGTGGCCGCCGTAGCCGGACGCGGCGTCGCGGACGGCGAGGAACGCCGCGCGCGCATCCGACGGCGCGTAGAAGCGGCGCAGGTACGGCAGATAGCCGAGGGCCAGGTTGATCCAGTCGAGACTCCATCCGGAGAAGTGATCGCGGCCGGTGCACGCGCCGACGTGCGCAAAGTGCATCAGCACGTTCAGCCCTTCGTTGAATCCCGTGAGGTTGCGCTGGTACTTCCACATCTCGAAGCCCTCGCGCGCGATCCCTTCGAGAAACGCCGCGAAGGTGGAGAACACGTTGAGCTGCGGTTCGCGGCTGCTGAAGGCGAGGCCGTCGGCCAGCAGCGTGGCCGCCTGCTCCTCGATGCTCATTTCGAAGCTGTGCGCCGCCGGAATGAGCTTGACCGCTTTCTCCAGCCGGGTGGAGGGATTCAGGTCCGCCGAGACGACGAAGCACTGCTTCGGATATTTCTTCGCGACGGCGACGTAGGCGGCTTCGGAGCCGGCCCGCGGCGACACGGGTTTGTCGGGACCGGGCAGCGCGATGTCCTTCAGGTCTGCGTGGGCGAGCGTCAGGTTCGGCGTGCCCTTCGCGGGCCGGGCCACCGTCACGACCGTGCGCGGCGGCTGCGCGCGCAGCGCGTCGAGCCGGGACGCTTCGGCGCCGGAGACGGCGAGCAGACGGCTCGACAGCACCGCCTGCGCGTCGCGCCCTTTCATGCCGCCGTCGTGGTGCGCTTCGCCGCCCGGCAGATCGTTCACGTAGAACAGGCACTGGAGCATCGCACGGATGTCCCGGAAACTCATGAGCGATCCGGGAATCCAGACGCGCGTGTCGAGCGCCACGTTGTGCTCCGCCGCGAACGCCGCCGTCTCTTCGACGATCTCGTACTTGCGGCCGAAGGTCGCAATCGTGACCGGCTCGTCGCCGGGGAACCCCCAGCCGGTCGGATAGATCAGCGTTGGACGGCCGGCCTGTGCCGAGGCAAACGCCTCGCGGTACGCGGCAAAGAGCTCGCGGCGCTCGTGCAGCGAGCGGATCTCGAGGATGCGGATGCCGAAGCTCGAGATGATCGGCCGCGGATCCTGGTTCATGATGTGCCGCGTCGTGCCGGACAACTGGATGCCGTTGCGGTGCATCACGAAGGTGATCGGCGCACGGTGCACCGCGGCCGCATTGAAGCCGTTCAACGCCTGGCCCGAAATCCATCCGGCGTCGCCGCAGTGACAGATGACGTGTGCTCCGGATCCGAGCCGTCCGCGCACGCCGAGCGCGAGCCCCGTGCCGACCGGAAACATGACGCCGAGGCGGCCCGAGCTGAGTTCCGTGCCACCCGGCACCCAGGACACATGTCCCGCGATGTCGAGGCTGCGCCGGAAGCGCTCGATCACCCGCTGGCGATCCAGGAACCCCAGCGTCGCGAGCGCCGCGTAGTAGCCGATGCTCGCGTGGCCGTGCTCGATCGTGAAATGCGTGCGCTCGTAATCGGTGACGGCGAGCGTCATGTGCAACGCCGCGATCAGCTCCAACCCGCCGCCGAGATGATCGATGTCGTTCACCTTCGCGAGCGACACGAGCGATTCGATGGCCGTGCGCGCGGACGTCTTCTCGAGCGCACTGAGTGCCGTGTCGTCCTCCGCGCTCAGCTCGGGCGCGGCGAGATTGAGCGTGAACGGCAGCACCTTCGATTCGATGCGCTGCCCGAGATGGGGCGTGTGGCTGAGAAGGGCGGCGTTCCGCGCGTCCTGCTCGGTCGTGAGCGTCGTCAGGGGATCGGCAATGCGCGTATGCATGGCGGAAATGCCCAGTCTATCACCGGCGGTGTACGTGCCGCGCCGCGAGCACGTAGTGCGCCGCGAGCGGTCCTTGCGCAGGCGCCTCGCGCGCCGCGACGGCGAGCGCGCCCGCGGCGTGGGGCCCGAAATCGAATGCGTGGCCCGCCTGGTCGAGGCGGGCGCATGCGAGCGCCGCCTCGGCGTTGGCGACGAACGGCTTGCGCCGCGTCCGCAGCAGGCCGATGTCATCCGGGGCTGCGGCGCGATCGAAGAACCCGCCGCGGTCGTCCCACAGCTCCCGGACGAGGAAGTGCCCGATCTCTTCCGCCATCATCACGTAGGGTTCGCCACCGGTGATGTCGTGCGCATCGAGCAGCGCCACGATCGTCGACACCTGATCCGCGAGCAGCCCGCGCACGCGCGGCGCGTCGTCGAAATAGTGCGCGACGCCGGCGCCCGGCTTGTAGCAGGCGAGCACGACGCGTTCGAACGACGTCAGCGCCTCCTGAATCAGGAGGCGATCGCCGAGGACGGCGCCGGCCGCGAGGAGCGCGCCCGCCGCGGCGCCATTCGCGTCGGCGTAGAGGATGCGATCCGCATCGCTTCCGAAATACCCGCCGCCTTCCGCCCGCAGGCGTGACGTGATGAACCGCGCGATGGCCGCGCAGCGCGCCCGATCGCTCTCGCGCTGAAACACGGCGGCCGCCTCGGCATAGGCGCGCAGCAGCAGCGCGTTGGTGTCGAGCAGCTTCCCGTCGTGCGGCAGCTGCCAGTCGCGCGACGCCGCGTAGCGGTGGAACCCGCCGCCGTCGCCATCCCACAACCCGCCGTCGGCCATCGCGTCGAGCGTGCGTTCGACGATCCCGCGCCAGCGATCGTCGCCGCTGTCGCGATAGAGCGCGATCGCCAGGTGCAGCGCCGCCGTGTGCGGGAACTTCGGCTCGACGCCGAACCCGCCGAACTCCTCGTCGTAGCTCGCGAAGATCGACGCGATCAACGCACCCGGATCGACGGCCGCCTCGCCATCGAGGCGCTCCGGCGGCCCGGCCGACGCGCGCGCCGCCACAATCTCCTGCGCCCGCGACGTGAACGCCTCGGCGACGCGCATGAGAATGCCGGGCATGCGCTCGACCGTCATGAACGTGCCACCGCCGATCAGGTCGCCCTCTGGCGTGAGGAACGCCGTCGTCGGCCAGCCGCCCACGTTGTAGCGCTCGTTGATGTCGGGCCGATGATCGGTGTCGACGCGAACCGGCACGAACCGCGCGTCGACGAGCGCGGCGATCCGCGGGTCGGCGTAGGTGACGCGGTCCATCTCGCGGCACGCGCGGCACCACGCGGCGGTGATCGACAGCAGCACGGGCTTGCCTTCGCGCGCCGCGCGCGCAAACGCATCGGCGCTCCACGTCAGCCAGGCGATCGGGGAGGCGTTCAAACCGTCAATTATAATGAGCGGATGCTCGCGCTGCGGTTTGCCGCACTGCTGATGCTCGTCGTCTGGATCGGCGGCCTGGTGGCGCTCGGCGGGGTGGCGGCGCCGTCGATCTTCGAGGTGCTCGACCGTCGCGCGGACGGGCGGCTGCTGGCAGGCGCGGTGTTCGGCGAGACGCTGCGGCGCTTCCACCTCGTCACGTACCTGGCCGGCACGCTGCTGATCCTGACGCTCATCGTCCGGCGGATCCTCGGACCGCGGCCGATGCGGTTCGGCTGGCGGCTCGCGATCGCCGCGGCCATGCTCGCGACCACGATCGTGAGTGGATGGTACGTGGCGGGACGCATCGCCCGTCTGCAGCAGACGATTGGCGCCGCCCCTTCGAGCCTGCCAGCCGGCGACCCGCGGCGCGCCGAGTTCGGGCGCCTTCACGCCGTGTCGACGGGGCTGCAGCTCGTGCCGCTCCTCGGCGGCCTCGCCCTGATGTACTGGGAACTCAAAGAATGACCGACATGGACCGCGATGAGCTGTTTCGCGCGGTGTCTTCCGCGATCGCGGCGGCGCCGAACGCGGCGTCTGCAATGACGCAGACCGTCCGTCTGCTCAAGGACGGAGTGCCCGCCTACACGTGGGTGGGCATCTACGTGCTCGACGGCAACGATCTCGTGCTCGGGCCGTTTCTCGGCAAGCCATCGCCGCACACGCGCATTCCGCTCGGCCGCGGTATCTGCGGCGCCGCGGCGACGGAGAAGGCAACCATTGTCGTCGACGACGTGAACGCGGACCCGCGCTATCTGGCGTGCAGCGTCGACACGCAATCGGAGATCGTCGTCCCGATCATGCAGGACGGCGAGGTGTACGGCGAGATCGACATCGACAGCGATCGCGCGGCGGCGTTCGGGCCGGGCGACCGCGCGCTGCTCGAGCCGATTGCCGCGCTCCTCGCGGAGCGCCTCGCCGAAGGCGGATAACGCGACGATGGCTCACAGGATCACCCTCGTGCCCGGCGACGGCATCGGACCGGAGGTCACCGAAGCGGTGCTGCGCGTGTTCCGTGCGGCGGCCGTAGACGTCGACTGGGAGCGCCACGACGCCGGCGTGCTCGCGTTCAAGAAGCACGGGCAGTCGCTCCCGGCCGAACTCCTCGAATCGGTGCGGCGCAACAAGGTCGCGCTGAAAGGTCCGGTGACGACGCCGATCGGCGAAGGGATCACGAGCGTCAACGTCGGCCTGCGCAAGGCGCTCGACCTCTACGCGAACCTGCGGCCCGTTCGCAACCTGCCGGGGATCAGCAGCCGGTTCGAGAACGTCGACCTGATCATCGTGCGCGAGAACACCGAGGACCTGTACGCCGGTCTCGAGCACGAAATCGTCCCGGGGATCGTCGAAAGCCTGAAGATCATCACCGAGCGCGCGTCGACGCGGATCGCGCGGTTCGCGTTCGACTACGCGCGCCGCTACGGCCGGTCGCGCGTCACGGCGATCCACAAGGCGAACATCATGAAGCTGAGCGACGGGCTGTTCCTGGACAGCAGCCGCAAAGTCGCGCGCGACTTTCTCGACATCACCTACGACGAGCGGATCGTCGACGCCGCGTGCATGCACCTGGTCATGCGGCCCGACAAGATGGACGTGCTGCTGCTGCCGAACCTCTATGGCGACATCGTGTCGGACCTGTGCGCCGGCCTGGTCGGCGGCCTCGGCGTCGTCCCCGGCGCCAACCTGGGCGAGCACGCGGCGGTGTTCGAGGCGGTTCACGGCAGCGCGCCCGATATCGCCGACAAGAACCTGGCCAATCCGACGGCGCTGCTCCTCTCCGCGGTCCTGATGCTGGATCACGTGGGGGAACGGCAGAAGGCGGACCGCATCCGCGCCGCGCTGTTCGCCGTCCTGCAGGAGGGCCGCGTGCGCACGCGGGATCTGGGCGGAACGGCGACCACCACCGAGTTCACCGATGCCATCTGCAAAGAGGTCGAGACGTAGGTGGTATAGTTCCCGGGTGCTGCCCGACGACATCACCCAGGCGGTGCTCGCCCGCAAGGACGTTGCCCGCTACCTGCGGGGCGGCCACGGCCAGAGCGAGATCGAAGCGCGGGAGCGGATCCACGGCTACCTCGAGGAACTGCGCACCACGCAGCGGTATCCGATCTACCGCGCGCTCAAACACCCGCTCTATCCGATCCTGCGCAAGATCGAGCGCATCGACGAACACGTCGAGATCGCGCAGAAGGCGACGCGCGCCGGGCGCGTCATCTACATCTCCAATCACAAGAGCCATCTCGATTATCTCGTCGAGCCGCTCGTGCTCGACGACAACGGGATCCGGCCGCCGGTGACCGCCGCCGGGATCAACCTGTTCGGCGGACCGCTCGGCCTGCTGCACCGCCACGTCACCGGCGCGATCCCGATCCGGCGCAACACCAAGGATCCGGCGTATCTCGTCACGCTCAAGGCCTACGTCGCGGAGCTGCTGCAGCGGCACGATCTGCTCTTCTACATCGAGGGCGGACGCAGCTACTCCGGCGAGATGAAGGCCCCGAAGACCGGCCTGCTGCATGCGGCGCTCCAGGCCGATCGCACGTCCTCGGTGATCGTTCCGCTCGCCGTGGCCTACGACCTGGTGCTGGAGGATCACATCCTCGCCCACCAGGGCATGAAGCGGCGTCAGCGGCCGTTCGGACGCGAGGTCGCGGAGATGGTGCGCTACGCGGTGGGCTATCAGTCGCGCGCGTTCGTGACGTTCGGCCAGCCGATTCCGCTGGCGCCGTTCGATCCCGAAGCGCGCCGCGACGTGATGGATCTCGCGCACCTGATCCGCGATGCCATCGGCCGCCTCTACAAGGTCCTGCCGACGGCGGTCGTCGCCTCGGCGATGCGGCCGTCGATTGCGAAACGGGATCTCGAAGGGCGCGCCGACGCGATCGTCGACGCGCTCCGTCAGGCCGGAGCGAACCTCGCCGTCCAGAGCGGACGCGAGGCCGTGGATCTCGGCGCACCGGCGCTCGCCGACCGCGACGTGATCCACCTCGAACGGGGCGGCCGGTTCCGCGTGCGCCAGCGCACGGTGCTGCGTTACTACGCGCGGACCATCCAGCACCTGCTGGCCGACCCGCGGCGCCCGCTTCGTACCCACTGATGATCGGCGCCGTTTCCAAGGCCTTTTTCCAGACGCTCGCCGGAAGCCGCCACCTCAAAGGCCTCGCCTCCCGCTACGGCATGCGGGACGCACGGAGTTTCGCACGCCGCTTCATCGCCGGTGAAACCCTGGCCGAGGCCATCGCTGCCGCGCGTCAGCTCGAAGGCCAGGGCCTGCTCGTCACCCTCGACGCTCTTGGCGAGAGCGTCGCGACCGGCGCGGAAGCGGACGCCGCGACCCGCCAGTACCTGACCCTGTTCGAACCGATCGCCGCGTCGGGGATCGGGCGCAACGTGTCGCTGAAGCTGACGCAGCTCGGGCTGACCATCGATCGCGCAACCTGCGTCGACAACCTGCGGCGCATTCTCGACGGCGCCGGCGCGCACGACTTCTTCGTGCGCATCGACATGGAGAATTCGCCGTTCACCGCCGTCACGCTCGAGATCTTCGAGACGATGTGGCAGCAGGGCTATCGCAACGCCGGCATCGTGCTGCAGTCGTCGCTGCCGCGCAGCGAGAGCGACGTCGCGCGGATGAACGAGCTGGGCGCGCGCGTGCGGCTGGTGAAGGGCGCCTACCAAGAGCCGAAGCAGGTGGCCTATCAGGCCAAGGCGGATGTCGACGCGGCGTTCGTCCGGATCATGCGCGTGCTGCTGACCGCCGGTACGTCTCCCGCGATTGCGACGCACGATCCGGCGATGATCGATGCGACCCGGGCGTTCGCGCGGGAACACGGTATCCCGAACGACCGCTACGAGTTTCAATTGCTGTACGGCATCCGGCGGGATCTCCAGGCGTCGCTCGTCCGCGAAGGCCGCCGCGTGCGCGTCTATGTTCCATTCGGCCGTGAATGGTTCCCGTACTTCATGCGGCGCCTCGGCGAACGCCCCGCCAACGTCGGATTCGTGATCCGGGGAATTCTGCGGGATCAGTGACTCCGGGCAATCGGTCTCCCCTGAGTAGACAAATCATCAAATCGCTGCCTTCAGACTGTGACCTCGGCTACACAGTCTGACCGTTGCTGTCCGCTCACGGCCGCGTAACTCCCGACAACTCGCGTCAGAAGCTCTGCCGTACACGTGGCACATCCTTTGATATTCCTGAGCCCGACGGGCGATCGGAAACGGGCGATTGGGGTCCGGCGTCCTATGAAAGGTGACGAAAGGGTGAACGTCCAATGGTGACCAATTATCCCGAGCGGCTCACGGCGACCGCCGAGATCAACGGTGACTCCTCAGTCAGTACCGGCGTCGTGGTACGCGTCATGGGACGCCTCGGCCAGTTGCTCTGCGGCATCCGGGGGCACGATTCGGTCCTCCACTTCGAGGGCAACCGCGTCATGATGCGCTGCACGTCGTGCGGCCACGACAGCCCGGGATGGGAAATCAGCGGCCGCGCGCCGCGGAAGCGCTTCGACGGCGATGCCCGCCGGCACCTGCTCGTGCCGCGTCGCCTCGTCCTGCGCAAATCGGCGTGATCCGCATCGCTCCGTCGACGTGACACACGGGGGCTTCGGCCCCCTTTTTTATTGCCCGCACCACTCGAGCGCGAGCGCCGCCAGCGCATCGCGGCAGCGCCGCACATCCTCGATCTCCACGTACTCTTCGACGCCGTGCAGACCGGCGCCGCCGGGACCGAAGAGCACCGCGGGAATGCCCGCCTCGCCAAGGACGGCCGCGTCGGTCCAGAACGTCATCGCGCTGAAGGGCGCGGGCCGGCCCGAAACGCGCGCCACCGTGCGGGCGAGGGTCTGCGCCAGCCGGTGATCCTGCGGCAGCTCGTAGGCGGGACGCGTGACGGTGATGCGCGCCGCCGCGTCGAACTCGGCGTCTTCGTCGCGCAGCCGCCGCAGCAGCTCGGCGAGCTCGTGCTCGATCGCGAGCGGCGTCTCGCCGCCGACGGTGCGGCGCTCGTACTGCAGCACACAGCGATCGGGATAGCTGCTCATCTCGCGGCCGCCGCCGATGATCGACGCGTGCAGCGACGCGGTGCCCATCAGCGGGTGCGGCGGACGCGACTGCAGATCGCGGTCGAGCGCCTCGAGCGCGCGCAGGACGCGGCCCATCCGGACGATCGCATCGCGACCTTCCAATGGACGGCTGCCATGCGCGGCACGTCCGCGGGTCTCGACCTCGCACCACGCGAAGCCCTTGTGCGCCACCGCGACCTCGAGGCCGGTCGGCTCGGTGACGACGGCGGCGTCGGCGCCCCAGCGCGCGACCAGCGCATCGGCGCCAATGCTGGCATATTCCTCGTCGACGACCGCCGCGACGATCAGCCGGCCGGACCGCAGGCCGCGCCCGGCGGCGACGCGCGCCGCATCGATCATCGCCGCCACGCCGCCCTTCATGTCCTGCGCGCCGCGTCCGTAGAGCCGTCCGTCCGCTTCGACCGGATCGAACGGCGCGCGCATGCCGTCGACGCCGACGGTGTCGAGATGTCCGCAGAACATGAGCGACGGGCCGGGCGATCGCCCTTCGAGCACGCCGACGACGTTGGGGCGGCCGGGCGCGACCTCCTCGACGTCGACCTCGAGGCCGAGGCGCCGCATGTGCCCGGCAATCAGCTGCGCGATCTCGCCTTCTCCCGGCGCGCCGGCGACGAGCGACGGATTGATCGAGTTGATCTGGACGAGGTCGCGCAGCAGGGCGATGGCGGGATCTGATGACATGTGTCGGGCCGTGACGCGATGCGAATGCCGCAAGGGCCGGCGCCGACATCATAGTATCGTTGCGGCATGGCGTCGCTCTCGAACCGCGTGGCCGCGATCACCGGCGCATCGTCTGGAATCGGACTGGCCAGCGCGATCGCGCTGGCGCGCGAGGGCGCGGCGGTGGTGCTCGGTGCGCGGCGGCGCGATCGGCTCGACGCCGCGGTGCGCGAGATCGAAGCCGCGGGGGGACGGGCGGTCGCGATCGAGATGGACGTCACGCGCGAGGCTGACAACGAGCGCCTGGTCGCATCGGCGCACGCCGCGTTCGGACGGCTCGACGTGGTGATGTGCAATGCGGGCTTCGGCTATTACGGAACGCTCGAGGACACGCCCCCCGAGGTCATGCGCCGCATGATGGACGTGAACTACCTTGGGTCGTTCCTCGGCGCGAGGGCCGCGCTGCCGGTCTTCCGCGCGCAAGGATCGGGGCACCTCATCTTCGTGTCGTCGATCGTCGGGCGCCGCGGCATTCCCTTCATGGGCGGCTACAGCGCGACGAAGTCGGCACAGGCGGCGCTGGCCGAATCGCTGCGCAGCGAATTCGCCGGCAGCTCGATTCATGTGACCTGCGTGTACCCGATCTCGACGCGAACGGAATTCCACGCGGCCATGGAACGCGACTACGGCCATGCCGTGTCGGGACTCGGCCCTCGACAATCCGTCGCGCACGTGGCCCGCGCCATCGTGGCCTGCGTGCAGCGCCCGCGCCCCGAACTGTATCCACACCGCGGATCGCACGCGCTCGCCATCCTGAACATCGTCGCTCCCGGCTTCACGGATCGTCTCGTGCGCAAGTACGGCCGCGGGCGCGATGCGGCGGCGCAGGCGCCGCGCGATGGACACGCCTAGATGAGCGAGGCCGTCAGCACCGCGCTCGAGACCGCCACCGCAATCGCGCGTCTCGTCGGCGAGGCTGGCGGGCGCGCGCTGATCGTTGGCGGCTGGGTCCGCGATCGCGTGATGGGCCATCCATCCAAGGACATCGACATCGAGGTCTTCGGGATCGACGCCGAGCCGCTGAAGTCGCTGCTCGCGCGCATTGGACCCGTCAACACCGTCGGCGAGAGCTTCACCGTCTACAAGGTGGCCGGGCTCGATGTCTCGCTGCCGCGGCGCGAGTCGAAGGTCGGCCGGGGGCACAAGGGATTCCAGGTCACCGGTGATCCGGCGCTCGCGTTCGACGAGGCGGCGCGGCGGCGCGACTTCACCGTCAACGCCATCGGCTGGGACCCGCTGACCGACGAGTACATCGATCCGTTCGACGGCCGCGGCGATATCGCGCGGCGCCTGCTGCGCCTCGTCGATCCGGCGACTTTTGCGGACGACAGCCTCCGCGTGCTGCGCGCGATTCAGTTCACGGCCCGCTTCGAGTTCACGCTCGAGCCGTCGACGGCGGAACTGTGCCGCCGGGTTCCGCTCGACGATCTTCCCGCGGAGCGGATCTGGGGAGAGATCGAAAAGCTGCTGCTGCGCGCCGCGCGGCCGTCGATTGGGTTCTCGCTGGCGCTGCATCTGGGCGTGATCGAGCGGCTGTTCCCGGAGCTCGACGCGCTGGTCGGCTGCCCACAGGAACCCGAGTGGCATCCCGAAGGGGACGTCTGGGTGCACACGCTGCTCGTCATCGATCAAGCGCGCGCCCGCATCGGCGATCTGCCCTATCCCCAGCAGGTCACGGTCATGCTCGGCGCCGTCTGCCACGACCTCGGCAAGCCCGCGACCACCGCCTTCATCGATGGACGCATCCGTTCGCTCGAGCACGAGGCGGAAGGCGTGCCGCCCGCGACGACGCTGCTCGATCGACTGAACATCCACTCGATGCAGGGCTACGATGTGCGCCGCGAAGTGCTCGGCATCGTCGCGCACCACTTGAAGCCCGGGATGTTCGCCAAGGCGCAGCCGCCGGTGAGCGACGGCGCGTTCCGGCGGCTCGCGCAGAAGGTGGACCTCGAGCTGCTGGCGCGCGTCGCCAGATCGGATTGCGAGGGGCGCGGCGGCGGCTTCGACTGCTCGGCGATGGACTGGTTCCTCGCGCGCGCGCGTGAGCTCGGCGTCGAACACGCACCGCCCGAGCCGCTCGTGAAAGGCCGGCACCTGCTTGCGCTCGGCGCCGCGCCCGGTCCGGCGATCGGCGAGATCCTGCGGCAGGTCTACGAACGGCAACTGGACGGCAGCGTAGCGACGTTCGACGAGGCGATGGCGCTCGCGCGCGAGCTCGCGCGCGGCAGGCAGTTATACTGAACGCCATGTGTCGCGTCCGCAGGGCGACGTCCCTGCGCGGGGCGTTCCTGCTCCCGCTCCTGCTTCTCGTCCCGGCATCCGCCAGCGCCCAGCCCCAACAACCGGTCGGCCCGTTCGTGCTGGACGTGCGCGGCGTGTTCGCGCGCCACAAGACCGAGCCCGACATCGCCAGGAGCCTCAACGTCACGACCCCGAATCTGCCAACGCGCAGCTTCGGTCTGAGCGGCGGCGCGCACTGGTATCCGTGGCGGACCACATCGATCACGCTCGGCGTCGGCGCGGAGGTCGTGATCGCGGGCGGCAGCCGCATGCTGGAACCGGAGACAACGACCGCGCCGGCGGCGCCGGCGGGACCGACGGTGCGGCGTCATTTCAGGAGCGTCGCGCCGCAGGTGTCGTTCAACTTCGGGCATCGCAACGGGTGGAGCTACATCAGCGGCGGGATTGGCCGCTCGACGCTCTACGTCGATCGCGAGGACGCGCCCACCCGCGATGCCCCCGGACGCAAGACGATCAACTACGGTGCCGGCGCGCGATGGTTCACGAACCATCACGTCGCGTTCGCGACGGAGATCCGGTGGTATTCCGTGGCACCGCAGGACGCGACGTCAGGCGGCGGGATCGCCCAGCCGCGCACGACGTTGATGGTCTTGAGTGCGGGGATTGGATTGCGCTGAACGGCTCCAGGCTCGAGCGGGCTGTGGAGTCGGTAGAGGGCGACCGACGGGTCCCTCGGCCGTCTCGTGACCGTGCCCGATGTCAGGCGGCTTCGCGGCCGTGGCGCCATTCTTCGAACAGGCGCGCCGCGTTGCCGGACACCGAATGCAGCGTCGGCGCCCATCCAAGCCCGTGCGCGCGCGGGCTGCGGACGATCTGATCGACGGCGAGGGCCTCGGCGTACGGCCCGAGCTTCTGCCGCGCTTCCGCGAGCGGCACGTGGCGCACGCTCGGGCGGATCTTGGCGTGCTCGCCGATCGCGGCGACGAGATCGTTCACGGTCTCGTCCCCTTCGTCGTTGGCGTGATACACGCCGGACGCGGTCGGCGTGTTGACGAGGCGCAGGTAGAGCTCGCCGAGATCGCGCTCGTAGACGAGCGGCCAGTGATTGTCGCCGCTGCCAATCACGCGGACGAGGCCGTTGGCGACGTCCTTGAAGATGTCGCCGACGATCCCGCGCCCGCCGCCGTACACGACGCCGGGGCGGACGACGATCGCGCGCACGCCGCCGGAGGCGGCGTCGAGGATCCGCTGCTCGTGGCCCGGACGCCAGGCGACGAGCTCGAGCGGATTGACGGTCGCCCGTTCGTCGACGGGCGTCGGCGCATTGCCGAGCACCCAGACGCCGGACGTATAAATAATGACGCGCCCGTCGCGCCGTGGCAGCGCGGCGAGCGTGTTCACCGCGGCCTCGTCGACCTGCCGCACGCGCGGGCCATATTCGGTCGCCGCGTGAATGGCCACGTCGGCGGCGGCCGCGGCGTCGCGCCACGACGCCGGATCGAGCACGTCGCCCAGGACCGGCGTCGCACCGCGCGCCTGCACCACCGCCGCCCCCTGACTGTGGCGCACGAGCGCATCGACCGCGTGTCCGCCGCGTACGAGCGCCTCGAGCACCGCCGATCCCACGTAGCCCGTGCCGCCCGTCAGAAAAATACGCATCGCCCTCAACCCTCGACCTCACCCGTGAGCACCGGAACTGGCACCCGCGCCCGTTGAGCCGCTTCGAACCCGTTACGCCAGCGGCACGCCTTGCGCGCGTGGTGGACAGTCCACTAGATATCCCAGATTCGCTCCTGCCGATCGTAAAACGTGATGAGCCCGTCCTCGCTGATTTTCAGCACCGCGCCGTAGCGTCCCGCGGCCATGGCCGCTGTCGTGCGGGCGCCTTCGACCGCGAGCGTCGAATGCGGCTCGAGCGGCTCGGGGTGCAGCAGGATCGCGCCAATCGCGAGCATCCGGCCGGTCGAATCCATGACGGTCGCGCCGTCGATGCGCGCGAGTCCGGCCAGCACGGCAGGATCGACCGTCGTCGCGGTGCGGCCGCGCAGCATGTACATGAGTTGCGTGCGGCTCGGGACGCCGCCGCTGGGCGGCGGCGCCTTCGGCGAATCGAGCTGATCGCCGGGCGCCACGAGCAGCGGCAAGGACGCGGCCGGATCGCGCAGCACGACGAACAGCGCGCCCTGCCGCGCGTCGGCGAGATCCAGCGCCGTCTGCAGGAGACGCGCCGCCAGCACCGGCTCGCCGACCGCGGCCGCCCACAGCTGATACTTGGCCTGCAGGTCGAGCAGGTGCCAGCGGGCGTTGCTGAACGTGTACATCTGCACGCCGTCGGCGAACACCTTGATCTCGTGGTTGGGGCTCAGCACCACGCAGATGTTGCGGTTGCCGGACGTGGCGAGCGCGTGCGCGCGGTAGGCACCGGCGCAGGTCACCCCGAGGCGCGCCTCGGCGCCGCTGTCGCGGCTCCACCGCGGCAGCGCCACGATGTCGAGCACGAGCCCGTCGGCGTTCACCAGAAAGACCGTCTCGAGGCCGTCGCACACGCGATAGAAGCTCTTCACCCCGGTCAGCGCCTGCGTGTAGCGGTAGGCGTGCATGTCGGTCGTCCGCGGCGCGTGCACCGGATCGGCATCTCCCTCGAGCAGCAGCACGCCCGAGGAAATGGCGCGGTTCTCGTAGCTCGAGAGCGCGGCGACGCGCAGCACCTCGATGACGCCGGCGATGAGATCCGCGCGCTTCTGATCGCCGCTGCGCACGTACGATCCTTCGTCGAGAAATGCCGCGATATAGCGGTCCTCGATCGCCCCGCGAAAGAGATCGCCGCGCTCGAGCATCTGCTTGGGATCGAAGATCGCGCGATAGCGCGCCGCCAGCACCGCGCCGATCGCGCGCGCCAGCCGCACTTCGTGATCGGTGAACGGACGCGCCGCCGGAACGTGCAGCACGTGCCGCGTGCCGAACCAGCGCACCGACAGCACCGATGGATCGCCGGTCGGCTCGATCGCCAGGCGGCCATCGGACGACAAGGACGGGATCGGCTCGGTCTCGAACGTCGCGCGATCGAAGAACTGCCGGAGAGCGGCCTGCAGGAGGTTGTCGTAGAGCGCGCTGGCCGCAAAAACCGGCGGGAGAGCCATCGATTTCCATGATAATTCAGGCAGATGACGAGGCGCACGCTCATCGACTTCTTCGCCGACGTCACGTCCGCTCCCCGCACCGCACGCGCCGATTTCCTCGCCTTCGATGACGGGTACCGCACATGGGCGTGGACGTACGGCGAGCTCGCGGGCCGCGCCGCGCACTTCGCGGATCGCCTTCGCGCCGCGGGCATCACCGCCGGACAGCACATCGCGATCTGGAGCGAGAACCGCCCCGAGTGGATCGCAGCGTTGTGGGGCGCGCTGCGCGAAGGCGTGGTGATCGTCCCGATCGACTACCGCGCGTCCGCAGACTTCCTGCGCGTCGTCGCCGGCATTGTCGACGCGAAGGCGGTCCTCGTCGGAGACGTGGTGGATGCGGGGTCACTTGGATCCGAACGCCCGATCTGGAGTCTGCACGAGTGCTGTCGCGGCACGGCTGACGCGACGGGCGAACCGGCAGAAGTCCCGCGCGTCGCGCCAGGCGCGCCGCACATCGACGCCGACACGACCGCCGAGATCATCTTCACTTCCGGGGCGACCGCGGATCCGAAAGGGGTGATCCTCACCCACCGCAACATCCTGGCGAACATCGTGCCGATTGAGCGCGAGATGGCGAAGTACCGCAAGTACATCCGCCTGTTCAGCCCGATTCGCTTCCTCAACCTGCTGCCGCTCAGCCACATGTTCGGTCAGGCGATGGCGACCTTCGTG
>JABFWM010000330.1 GCA_013362195.1 Acidobacteriota bacterium | reverse complement strand
GGCCTACGCACCGGCGGGTCTGAAGACCCGGCCTCGGTACCGGCGGGTCTGAAGACCCGGCCTACGCACCGGCGGGTTTGAAGACCCGGCCTACACACCGGCGGGTCTGAAGACCCGCCCTACGTACCCGCCGGGTCTAAAGACCCGGCCTACGCATTGGCGGCTCTTCAGGCCCGCCGGGGAGACGTTATGAATCGGCGTGATGCACTCGGCACCATTTCACTCGGCGGCGCGTCGCTGCTGGCGGGGGGCGATGCCCTCGCGGGCGCGCTCGCCCCGCGGGTCCATCCCGGCTACGCGCAGGCGCTGAACGGCGTCGCGCCGATCAGGATTCGCGACATCACGACCATCCTGACCGCGCCGAACCGCATCCGGCTCGTCATCGTCAAGGTGGACACGACCGAGCCGGGGCTCGTCGGGTGGGGTTGCGCGACCTTCACCCAGCGCGCGCTGGTCGTGCGGACCGCGATCGATCAATACCTCCGGCCGTTCCTCGTCGGCCGCAACGTCGACGAGATCGAAGACATCTGGCAATCGAGCTACGTCAGCTCGTACTGGCGCAACGGCCCGGTGATGTTCAACGCGATGAGCGGCGTCGACATCGCGCTCTGGGACATCAAGGCCAAGCGCGCCAATATGCCGCTCTATCAGCTGCTCGGCGGCAAGGTCCGCCACGGCGCCGACTGCTATTTCCACGCGAGCGGCGCCACGTTCGACGAGGTCGAGCAGAGCGCGCGCCGCGCCATGGAGCAGGGCTTCCGCCACGTCCGTGTGCAGGTGTCGACGCCCGGCTACGCGGGATACGGCGCGCGCGGCCCGGCGCAGCCGGCCGGGACGACCAACGACGCGATCGGTCCCACCAACCCACGCGCGATCTGGGAACCCGCGCCATACGTGCGGATGCTGCCCAAGCTGTTCGAGCACCTGCGCGCCAAGCTGGGTGACGACGTGGAGCTGCTCCACGACGTCCACGAGCGCGTGACGCTGAACCAGGCGATCAACCTGTGCAAGGCGCTCGAGCCGTACCGGCTGTTCTTCCTCGAAGACCCGTTCCCCCCAGAGGAGAACGATCACTTCCGCCTGCTGCGGCAGCAGACCAGCACGCCGATCGCGATGGGCGAGCTGTTCAACACGCAGCACGAGTACGTCCCGCTCATCAAGGACAGGCTGATCGATTTCATCCGCATCCACCTCTCGCAGATTGGCGGCCTCAGTCCGGCGCGCAAGGTGGCGGCGCTCTGCGAATACTTCGGCGTCCGCACCGCGTGGCACGGGCCCGGTGACGCATCGCCCGTCGCCCACGCCGCACAGCTCGCGCTGGAGCTGGCGAGCTACAACTTCGGCGTCCACGAAGGCAGCGGCTTCCCGAAGGAAACGCAGGACGTCTTCGTCGGCTGTCCCGAGGTGAAGGACGGTTACATGCTCGCGCAGGAGAAGCCCGGGCACGGCATCGAGGTCGACGAGAAGGCGGCCGCGAAATTCCCCGTCGCCGACGCTCCGCCGAACTTCGATTATTCGTGGGGAACGACGCGGCGGCGCGACGGGACGGTCATCCGGCCGTAGCGCTACCTCGCCGGGCGCAGCTTCGCGTAATCCAGCGCGAACTGCTTCAAGGGCTCGCTTCGGAGGCCGAGCGCGTCCGCTTCCTCCAATGCGCGCGCGACGGTCCACCCGTCGACGACGATCCGCTTCACGAGCCACATCGCCGCCGACCGATTGCCGGAGCGGCAGTACACGAACATCGGCTGATTCTCCGGCACGCGCGACGCGTCGATGAAGCGGTCGAACACCTCGCGATCCGGCGATGCGGAGTCCATCGGCAGGTGGATGTAGCGCAGCCCTGCGCTCGCGGCGGCGGCTGACTCCGCCTCGACGTTCGCCTCTTCCTCGGACACCTGACGGAGATTGACGACGCACGCGAACCCCATGTCCTTCACCGCCTTCATGGCCGCGGGTGTCGTCGCACCGGCGCAGGCGACGGTGCTCTCGATGCGCCGAAGGTTGGTGATGCCGGGCACCGTGTCGGTGATCACCTGTTCGGAGAGGCTCATGGTGAACACGCACAAGCCGCACCCGCACCACTGGCGGGTCCGACGACCCGCGCTGCGGTGCAGGCGCGGCCCGCCCTGCCGCGTCGGTCCAGCGTGACGGTGCTCCTGATGGTGTGATCCCCTCCAGCAAAGGTCGCGCGAACGAGAGCTGCTGGACCCTCCACTAGTTGACGACGACCGTCGCCGACGCGGCGTCGGCGCGATAGTTGTCGTCGCCGAGATAGACCGCTTCGACGCGGTGCGTCCCGCGCGGCAACGCCGACGTGCTGAATGTGGTGCGCGCGACGCCGCTGCCCGTCGAGGTCAGGGCCGTGGTGTCGACCACGACGCCGTCGACGAGCAGCACCACGTGTCCGGTGATGATCTCCTTGAACGGGACCGTCACGGT
>JABFWM010000351.1 GCA_013362195.1 Acidobacteriota bacterium | reverse complement strand
CAGGGCTTCGCGGTGCAGCAGATCGAGCCGTTCGAGCGGCGCTTCCACCTCGTCCCGGACCCGCGCGTCGGACTGGGAGCGCAGCGAGTGAATCAGCTCGTTCACCCCGCGCGCGATCTCGAGATAGTGCTCGTACAACATCGTCTTAGCGATCGCCCGTGGCCGGATACTCCGGCAGCCCGAGGTCTTCGTACATGGTCGACGACGGCGGCGTTTCGGCGCGGCGATGGCCGGGCCACCCGAGCGTTTCGAGTACGAAGATGCCTTCACCCATGCCCGCGACCAGTGCGACCGCGAGACCGTAGGCGAGGTGCCCCGCCAGCAGCGCCGCCATGCCGGCAACGCCGGCGTTCATCGCGAAGAAGCCTGGCGGCTGGACGAGCGATGGATCGAGCCGGTTCAGCCATCCGGCGGTCGGCAGCAGAAGGCCCGACAGCATCCACAGGCCGATGCCCAGCGCGATCCCTTTGATCGCAGACCCGAGCACGCCGATGTTCCACCCCGGCAACATCGGCCAGGCCACCGCGAGGATCGACGGCCAGACGATCAGGCCGACGAAGAAATTCGCCCAGAACCCCGCCCAGAACGCCGCCGTCGGCGACGCGAAGAGGATCCCTCCGACCAGATGTGGAACATCGATGAACGGCAGTCCGAAGGCCGGCGCTGCGAGCATGGACGCGGTCAACAGGATCGTTCCTACCCAGCCGCCCAGCAGCGTGAGCACCAGGCCAGGACGAGGGTTCAGGACGAGCGGCCGGAGCGGACGGAATGCCGCGGGGATCTTCACGTCACGCCTCGGAACCGACGTGGCGCCGCAGCGCGGGCGCCGTCAATGCTTCGACGCGCACGAGCCGCAACGTTTCGTCGAGACATGCGGCCGCAGCGTCGCTGAGTCCTTCGCCGCCCGAGACGTCTGCCGGCTCGATCTCGATGCACACGACCTCCTCAGGCAGTCCGCCGAAGTGCCGGGCGATGCGCAGCAGATGATCGAGATCGATGACGCCGGCGCCCGCTTCCCGGATGCGTTCCTGCAGCTCGTCATCGTCTGCCGGCGGCGGCGCCCAGCGCGCCGAGTACAACCGTCCGGGCACGCGATCGCGGCGGACGGCCGCAATCAGGATGATGCGTTCGTAGGGCGGGTTCGCGTCGGCGAGGTCGAGCGCGACGTACAGCGCGCCGTATCCGAGATCGGCAACCTCCACGCCGTCCGGCCAGACCTGACGCGCGAGGGCATCGCAGGCGACGAGCCCGAACGAGGCGTCACGCATCCATCGATAGCCGACGCCGCCGATCAATACCCGCGGCGCGCCCACTCAGGACGCTCCGCACGCGCAGGTGTTGATGTCGCGCGTGATGACGCGCTCGTCCGCATGCACGTGGGTCGTGCAGGGCATGCACGGGTCGAACGATCGGATGGCGCGGAAGATGTCGATCCCGGTGAAGTCCTCCGGCGTCTTGAACTCCTCGAGAATCGGCGTAGACAGCACCGCCTCCTCGTACGGGCCGGGCTGCCCGAAGGGATCGCGTGGCGAAGCGTTGAACGTGGACGGCGTGATCACCTGGTAGTTCGTCAGCGCGCCGTGGTCCATGACGAGATGGTGCGTCAGCCAGCCGCGCCCGGCGCCCCAGAAGCCGACGCCGATGCGCGCGTCGCGCGGCACCTGATACGGGGTGGCCGTGCGCGTGTGTCCCTTCTTCAACAGGTCGAAGGCGATCAGGACGTTCTCGTAGGCGACGAGCATCGAGTACGCGATGTGGTAGGCGCGGTTGCGGTTGCGCTCGAACGCGTTCCACACGTCGGGAATCTTCCACTCGAACGCCATCTCGGGCAGCAGCGTCTGCGGCATCTGCAGCTTGAGGCTGGTCCCGGTCGCCTCCATGAACCGCGTGTGCGGCAGCTTCGCGGCCGCGGCCGTGGTCCACATGCGAGCGTACGTGCCGCACTCGACGACCTGCCGATCCCATCGCGGCGCGGTCGCCCAGGTATAGCGTTCCTTCCAGCTCCGCTTGTGAACGGGGGCGGGCTTGGTTTCCTTGTTCCACGGATGATGCGGCGACAGCGGGTTGCCCGCGGGATCCTGCGGATGCGGAAAGCCTTCGTTG
Source organism: Acidobacteriota bacterium (assembly GCA_013362195.1). Classification (GTDB taxonomy): domain Bacteria; phylum Acidobacteriota; class Vicinamibacteria; order Vicinamibacterales; family 2-12-FULL-66-21; genus QHWT01. The sequence goes on along the minus strand of JABFWM010000351.1, from coordinate 338 downwards.
TCCCAGCTCTCGTAATACGAGTGTTCGATGAACTCCTCGAGACCCATGTTGATGTGGTGCAGATTCGTGGTCACCAGCCTGCCGTCGAGGATCACGCCCGGCGTGGCCCAGCGGCGGTCGCCCCAGTGAGGCGCGTTCGCATAGGTGCCGTCGTACGCCATCGGATCGTCCCAGATGCCGGTGTCGATGAGATTCTTGGGCCGTTCGCCGACCTGTTTGTACTTGGGATCCGCCTCGTAGAAGAACGCGGTCAGGTCCTCCCAGAAGAAGATGCCGCGCTTGGCGTAGTCCATCACCCGGACGATGCGGGTGAGCGTCTCGTTCAGCTCGCGCAGCGT
>JABFWM010000597.1 GCA_013362195.1 Acidobacteriota bacterium | reverse complement strand
ATTTCTTTGCGGAAGTCTTGAGCAGGTAGGCACGGATGGGCGGGTCGTGAGGCCCGCCCATCCGTGCCGTCAGGTGCAGGCCGGGTCTTCAGACCCGGCATGCTGCGGGAGACCCGCCCATTCCGTCACAGCGCACGCCGGGTCTTCAAACCCGGCATGGTGTTACGCTTCCTGCAGCGCCTCGACGTTGACGACGTTCTCGGCGAGCTGGGTGAGCTTCTTGTCGGTCCGCCCTTCCTCGTCGAGGGTCTGCTGCAGCAGACGCGCGACTTTCTTGAGACCGAGCAGGGTGGCGTGAGTGCGGGCGGTGCCGTAGGCGGCAATCTCGTAGTGTTCGACCTTCTGCGCGGCGCCGATCATCCCGGCATCCAGCACGTCGTCGTCGAACTCCTGCATCACTTCCTTGCCTTCCTCGATCAGTCCCTCCATTCCCGCGCACTTCTTCCCCTTCAGGTTGCGGATGCCCATCTCCTCAGCGATCTGGTCGAGCCGTGCGACCTGCCTCCGCGTCTCCTCGAGGTGCGCCTCGAACGCCGCGCGCAGCTCGGGGTTGCTCGCGTTCTTCGCCATCTTCGGCAGCGCCTTGATGATCTGGTTCTCGGCGCTGTAGAGATCCTTCAGCTGATCGACCAGCAGTTCGTGAAGGGGGTTCTCCGGTTCGTTCGCCATGTATCCTCCTCAAGTGTTTTGGCGGGTTCGTGCAAACCGCAGGCCGACCGCGTGCGCCGGGCCTAAAGACCCGGCCTACACGTGACGGGATCGAACTTCATGATCCACGGAGGGTGGATCGTCAGACGCGCGGTGAGACGAGGTCGAATCTCATGATCCACGCAGGGCGGATCTTCGGACCTGCCCGACTAGTGCACGCCGTGACCCATCGTGAGTGTGGAAGGATCGGCGCCGAGCCGACGGATGGCGATTTCCCACATGGCACTCGGACTCACATCGAAGACGAGGTCGAGCTCGATGTCGGTCATGAGCCATGCCGACTGGGCGAGCTCCTCGTCGAGCTGTCCGGGGCCCCATCCCGCGTAGCCGGCGAGCACACGCGCGCGCGGCGCCGGCTGCTGCTCGAGCACCTGCCGCAGCAGCGTCGGCGACGTCGACAGGTAGAGGCCGTCACGAATGGTCTTGAATTCGACGTCGGGCGCTTCGCTGACGAGAATCCAGCCGCGCTGCGGCTCGACGGGCCCGCCGATGTAGAGGGCCAGATCGTTGCCCTGAGCGACGGGCGGATCGAGCCGCACCATGTCGCTCGCGGCCATGTCGGTCGGGCGATTCAGCACGACGCCAAACGCGCCGTCGGGATTGAATTCGCACAACAGCACGACCGTCCTGGCGAAGTTGGGGTCCTGCAGCTGCGGCATCGAGAGCAGCAGCGCGGGACGGAACGCTTCAGTCATGTATCAGCTCCGGTCCGCTTCAGCTCGGTGGCCACGCGTTTGAGATCCGCCACGAACCGCTTCATCTCCTCGCGCCGGCTCTCGTCGTCGGGAGCGCGCAGGATGGAGGAGGGATGCACGGTGGCAGTGACGCGCGGTGCGATTGGCGACGGCACGAACGTGCCACGCTGCTGAGAGACCTTGAACGCCCGGCCGAGCAGCGCCTGCGCCGCGGTCGCGCCCAGCAGCACGAGCACTCGCGGCTTCACGAGCGCGATTTCGGTTTCGAGCCAGGGCCGACAGGCCGCAATTTCCGCGCCGTTCGGTTTGGCGTGGATGCGTCGTTTGCCGCGCGGCTCCCATTTGAAGTGTTTCACGACGTTGGTGACGTAGACGAGACGTCGATCGATGCCGGCTTCCTCGAGCGCGCGATCGAGCAGCTTCCCCGCCGGGCCGACGAACGGCTGCCCCGCGAGATCCTCGGCGTCGCCGGGCTGCTCGCCGACCATCATCACGTCCGCGCGCGACGGACCCTCGCCGAAGACGGTCTGCGTGCCGCGCTTGTACAGGTCGCAGGCGCGACATCCGAGCGCCGCCTCGCGGACGCGCTTCAGGCTCGGCCGGTCCGGAATCAGCTCCGGCACCGGAGGTCCGTCGCCGCCGGCATCATCGTTGCGCTTCGCCATCGTGAATCGATCGCCGCTACTGGTTCTTCGCCCACGCGACGTGCTCGGCGACCAGCGGGTCGTCGCACGTCGGCTCGTGCACCTCGTCGAGGGCGGCACACGCATCGTCATCACGCGTCGCGCCGGCACACACCGCGATATTGCGGCGCAACCGCTTCACGCCGGCGCGCGTCATGGCGCTGTGCTTGAGCGAGCGCCGCAGCTCGGCGTCGGGGGTCCGCCACAAGTCCCCGAGCGTGCGGAAATCAAAGGTGGTGCGCGGCTGCCACGTGTCCGGCTCGGGTGGCGCGACCGCGGCCTGAAGATTCCAGGGACATACTTCCTGACACACGTCGCAGCCGTAGGCGTGCGAGCCGACGGCCGCGCGCTGGTGCTCGGGAATGGCGCCCTTCAGTTCAATCGTCAGATAGGAGAGGCACTTCGTCGCGTCGAGCACGTACGGCTCGGTGATGGCGCCGGTCGGACACGAGTCGATGCAGAGCCGGCACGTGCCGCATTGATCGAGCGACGGCGTGTCGGATTCGAGCGGCAGGTTGCAGATGATCTCCGACAGGAACAGCCACGACCCGAGCTCGGGATGAATGAGGCACGTGTTGCGGCCGATCCAGCCAAGGCCGGCATACTGCGCGTACACGCGTTCCTGGACGGGCCCAGTGTCGACGTACGCCTTCGCCTCGAGTTCGCTGCCGCACCGCTCCCGCATCCACGCGACGAGCGCGGCCATGCGCTGCTCGATGACCTCGTGATAGTCCTCGCCCCAGGCGTAGCGGGCGATGAGCGCGACCGATCGATCGGCGATCTCCGTCGAATACGGACGCTCGACGTTGTAGACGGTGCCGAGTGCGATCACCGACTTCGCCGAGGGCATCACCGCGCGGACGTCGGCGCGCCGCTCGGCGGACCGATGCAGGTACTGCATCTCGCCCGCGTATCCACGCGCCAGCCACTGCTGCAGAAACCCGAGCTCGGTGAACGCCGCGGCCGGCGCGATCCCGCACACGTCGAAGCCGAGCTCTGCGGCTTTCTGCTTCACCTCCTCGGAGGTCATGGGTTCGATTATATGAGGCGTACGGAAGCGTGAGGATCTCGTGAGCGACATGCTGTCCGGCGCGGCGCCGGACGGCTGGCACGACGTCGAGGTCGTTTCGAAGAAGCGCAAGAGACGCGTCACCGCTCGCCGCGGGAATGCGGTGAGCGGCCCGACGACGCGTCACGACGACGACCAGGGACGACGGCAAACCGCGCCGTACGCCCCGGGCCCTAAGAGGAGACCAGCTGCCGCAGCACGTAAGGCAGGATGCCTCCGTGCCGATAGGCGACGAGTTCCTCCGGCGTATCGATACGCGCCGTCGCGGTGAACTCGGTGACGCTGCCGTCGGCCGTCGTGGCGCGCACGGTGACCGCGCCGCCGGCCTTCAGCGTATCGGCCATCCCGATGATGTCGTAGCGTTCGCGTCCGGTCAGCTTCAGCGAGGCCGCGTTCTGCGCGTCGTTGAACTGCAAGGGCAGCACGCCCATGTTCACGAGATTGCTGCGATGAATGCGCTCGAAGCTCTCGGCCAGCACCGCCTTGACGCCCAGCAGCAGCGTGCCCTTGGCGGCCCAGTCGCGTGACGAGCCGGATCCGTATTCCTTGCCCGCGATCACCAGCAGCGGCACGCCCTGCTGGCGATATGTGACCGACGCGTCGTAGATCGTCGTGACCTCGTCGGTTGGCAGCCGCACCGTGTAGCCGCCCTCGGTACCGGGCGCGAGCTGGTTCTTCAGGCGGATGTTGGCGAACGTGCCGCGCATCATCACTTCGTGATTGCCGCGCCGGGCGCCGTACGAGTTGAAGTCTCGCGGCTGCACCCCGTGCGCGATCAGGTACTTCCCTGCCGGACTGTCGGCGGGAATCGAGCCGGCCGGCGAGATGTGATCGGTCGTGACGCTGTCGCCGAGCAGCGCGAGCACGCGCGCCCCCTGCAGGTCGCGTGGCGCGTCGGGCTGCATCGTGAGCCCTTCGAAGAACGGCGGGTTGCGGATGTAGGTCGAGTCTGCCTCCCAGTTGAATCGCCCGCCCTGCGGCACCGGCAGTGATTTCCACCGCTGGTCCCCTTCGAACACCTGCGCGTAGGTGCTGCGGAACATCTCCTGCCGCACCGCCTTCAACATGGCTTCCTGGATCTCGCGTTCGGTCGGCCAGATCTCGCGCAGGTGGACGGGCTCTCCCGCCGCGTCGACGCCGATCGGCTCGCACGTGAGATCGACCTGCATGCGGCCGGCGATCGCGTAGGCGACGACGAGCGGCGGCGACGCCAGGTAGTTGGCCCGGACCTGCGACTGAATGCGTCCTTCGAAGTTGCGATTGCCGGAGAGCACGGACGCGACGACCAGGTTGCGGTCCTTCACGATCGACGACACGGGTTCGGGCAGCGGACCGCTGTTGCCGATGCAGGTCGTGCAACCGTAGCCGACCAGATTGAACCCGAGCTCCGCCAGGTCCTCGAGCACGCCGGCGGCGCGCAGGTACTCCGTCACCACGATCGATCCCGGCGCCAGGCTCGTCTTCACCCACGGCTTGGTCTTCAATCCGCGCGCGACCGCTTTCTGCGCGAGCAGTCCCGCGCCGATCATCACGCTCGGGTTCGACGTGTTGGTGCAGCTCGTGATCGCCGCGATCACGACCGCGCCGTGATCGAGTCCTTCCATGCCCGGCACCAGCTCGCCGGCTGTCGCCACCGCCGCCGGCGCGACGGCCGGCCTGGTTTCCGACGGGTGGGTCGCCTCTCCCGGTTTCTGCACGGCGGCCTTGGCCTTGCGCTCGGCGAGCATCACGTCGAGCGCTTTCTGGAAGCTCACCTTCGCCTGATTGAGCGCGACGCGATCCTGCGGCCGCTTCGGGCCGGAGAGGCTTGGTTCGACGGTCGAGAGATCGAGCTCGATCGACGTCGTGTACACCGGATCCTGCGTCTGGGCCGTGCGGAAGAGGCCCTGTTCCTTCGCGTACGCCTCGACGAGCGTCACCCGCGACTCGTCGCGCCCGGTGAGGCGCAGATAATCGAGCGTCATCTCGTCGATCGGGCAGATCGCGATCGTCGCGCCGTATTCGGGCGACATGTTGCCGAGCGTGGCGCGGTCGGCGATCGTCAGGAACTCGAGGCCCGGCCCGTAGAACTCGACGAACTTTCCGACGACGCCGAGCTTGCGGAGGCGCTCGGTGATCGTCAGCACGAGATCCGTCGCGGTCGCGCCTTCCGGCAGGCGGTTGGTCAGGCGGAAGCCGACGACTTCCGGGATCAGCATCGAGATCGGCTGGCCCAGCATCGCCGCTTCGGCCTCGATTCCGCCGACCCCCCAGCCCACGACACCCAGCCCGTTCACCATCGTCGTATGGGAGTCGGTGCCGACGAGCGTGTCGGGGTAGGCCAGCCATTCGCCGCCGACCTGTTCGCTGAACACGACCCGCGCCAGGTACTCGAGATTCACCTGGTGCACGATGCCGGTGTCGGGCGGGACGACGCGGAAGTTCTGAAAGGCGGTCTGGCCCCAGCGCAGGAACGTGTAGCGCTCCTTGTTGCGCGAGAACTCCAGCTGCGCGTTCAGCTCGAAGGCGTTGCGCTCGGCGTAATGATCGACCTGGACCGAGTGATCGATGACGAGTTCGACGGGCTGCAGCGGGTTCACCTTGCGCGGATCGCCGCCGAGCCGCACCACCCCGTCGCGCATCGCCGCGAGATCCACCACCGCCGGCACGCCGGTGAAGTCCTGCAGCAGGACCCGCGCGGGCATGAACGCGATCTCCTTCGCCGCCTTCGATGTCACGTCCCAGCGGGCGAGCGTCTCGATGTCGTCGCGATCGACGAAGCGGCCGTCCTCGCGGCGCAGCAGGTTCTCGAGAAGAATCTTCAAGGAATACGGCAGGCGGGCCAGCCCGCCATAGCCTGCCTTCTCGAGCGCCGGAAGGCTGAAGTAGCTGTACCGCGTGCCGCCCGCCTCGAGCGAGGTGCGCGTGCTGAACGAATTCTGCGAAGCCATCCCCTGATCATCCCTTACTCTGACGGTCCCGTTCAAGCCGCGTCAGGAACGCGCGGGCGACCGCCGACGGATCCTCGCGGCGCGCGTCGACCGCGTAGTTCATCTGCCGCATGTCGTTCACGGTGATGCGCCCCGACAGCTGTTCGAGCGCGCGCTTCACGGCCGGCGCGCGCAGCAGCGCCGCGCTCCGCGCGAGGATGGCCGCGTCATACGGCGGGAAGTAGTGGCGATCGTCCTCGAGCATCGTCAGGTCGTAGGCCGAGATGAGACCGCTCGTCGCATCGCCGGCGATCAGATCGACCTGGTGCTGCGCCAGGGCGCGATAGATCAACGAGAGATCCATGGCGCGCGGCGGCGCGCCGAAGCGCAGCCCGTAGCGATCCACGAGCCCCGGGTAACCGTCGGCGCGCTGCAGGAACTCGTAGCCGAAGCCGGCGCGCCACTCGCGTGCCGCGGCCGCGGCATCGGCAATCGTCCGCAGCCCGAGGCGGCGCGCGTCGTCGCCGCGGACGAGAATCGCGAAGGTGTTCTCGAACCCGAGCGGCGCGTGCAGGGTCAGGCCGGCCGCGGCGTACCGCTGGCGGACCCGTGCGAAGACGCGCGCCGGATCCGTGTCGACCGGCGACTTGAAGATCGCGGTATCGGCGGTGCCCGTGTATTCGACGTAGACGTCGATGTCGCCGGCGCGGATCGCGCGATCGCAGATGAACGTGCCGCCGAGATTCAGCCGCCGTTCGACGGCGACGTGCGCGTCGCGCTCGATCGTCTGCGCGACGATCTCGCCGAGCACGATCTGCTCGGTGAAGTTCTTCGAGCCGACCGTGATCGCGGCGGCGTCGCCGCGCATCGACGAGACGCCGGCCACGACGAGCAAGAGCCCGACGGCAACGGCCAGCGCGGCGGCGACGGGCCGGGCGGTGCGCCGGCGCCGGCGGGTGAACGCACGTTCGACGCCGAGCAGCAGCGCATCCACCGAGAGGGCGAGCGCCGCGGCCGGCACCGCTCCCGCGAGGATCACCGTGGCATCGACCATCGAGAGGCCGCGAAAGATGTACTCGCCGAGACCGCCGGCGCCGACCGCCGCCGCAATCGTCGCGGTGCCGACGCCAATCACGGCCGCCACGCGGATGCCCGCAACGATTGACGGCAGCGCAAGCGGCAGCTCGATCTCCCACAGCAACTGCCGCGGCGTCAGCCCCAGCGCGGTGCCTGCCTCGATGAGCGCCGGATCGATCGCCCGCAGTCCGGCGGCGGTCGTCCGCACGATCGGCAGCAGCGCGTAGAGGATCAGCACGACGATCGCCACGCGCGCACCCAGGCCGCCGACGAACGGCAGCGGCAGCAGGAACCCGAACATCGCGAGGCTCGGGATCGTCTGCACGACGTTGGCGAGCCAGACGATCGGGGCGCCGGCCCGCGGCCGCCGCGCCGCCAGCACGCCCCCGGGCACGCCCACGAGGATGGCGGCGCCCGTCGACGCGACAACGAGCAGCACGTGCTGCAGCAGCAACGCGGTGAATTCGGAGCGGTGCGCGGCGAGAAAGCTGACGAGGGTCACGCGCGTGGACCGACCAGCGCGCCGGCTTCCAGGAGCGGCTCGAGCAGCGGACGCACGCGGGGGTCGGTCGATCGCGCGAGCTCGGCGGGGGCGGCAATCTGCGCGATTACGCCGCCGTCGAGCACGCCGACACGCGACGCCAACGCGAACGCCTCGCCCATGTCGTGCGTGACGATCACCACGCTCTTGCGCACCGCGGCCTGAATCCGCCGGAACTCACGGTGCAGTTCCGCACGCGTCACCGGATCGAGCGCCCCGAAGGGCTCGTCCATGAGCAGGATGGGCGGGTCTGCCGCGAGCGCGCGGGCGACGCCGACGCGCTGCCGCTGCCCTCCCGAGAGCTCGTCCGGCCATCGCCACGCATACGTCTCCGACGGCAGGCCGACGAGCCGGAGCACGTCTTCGACGCGTGCCGCGATCCGAGACGGCTCCCACGCCAGCAGGCGCGGGACGACGCCGACGTTCGACGCCACCGACAGGTGTGGAAACAGCCCGACGTCCTGCAGCACGTAGCCGATCCGCCGCCGTAATTCATACGGGTCCCACTGACGCGTGTCGCGTCCGTCGACGATGACGCTGCCGCGATCGGCGGTGAGCAGCCCGTTGATCAGCTTCAGGATCGTGCTCTTCCCCGCGCCGCTGCGGCCGACGAGCGCAACCGTTTCGCCGCGGCCGATCGTCAGCGTCAGGCCGCGCAGCACCGCGCCCGCAGCGCCGCGCGTCACGTGCACGTCGCGCAACTCGATCGCGGCGGAACTTTCCATGCAGCAGGACTGTATCACTCTGAGTCCCTCGCGTCAGGACGTGCACGGTTGACGGTATGCGGTATGCAGAGCGTTCGACGGATAAAACTTCGAGACAGAAAAGAGGAGGCGTGATGCCAGATCAGGAGCGGCCCACTCGTTCGTCGAACATGGAGAAGGCGGAAGGCGATCGCGACACCGTGAGCGGAGGCGAGACGCCGCGCCGATCGGAATGGGGCGAGGGAACGTCGGAGGGTGGCGGGATCACCAACCGTCCGCTTGCCGAGGAAACCGACCAACAGAAAGACGTGCCGGAGCGCGGCGACCGCAAGGGCGGCGCGCACGCGGGGTAGACGACCATGCCCGATTCGAAATCACCGTCGGACCCGCGGGACCAGGAGCAGGCCGTCGAGCGGCGTCCCTATCCCCACGACCCGACGCGCGTCGAGAACCAGCGCGTCTCCGACGCGAGCACCATGAACAACGGCGGGCTTGGCGGCGGCCGTCCCGGCGGCGGCTCGAAGGTCACGCCCGAACGCGCGCGCACCGAAGGCACCGACCAGCCCGCGGACCCGGCGCTGCCCGCCGACGACGCGACGCTCGATACCAAGATCTGACGTTGCTCATCGCGCACCTGTCAGACCTGCATATGCGGGACGCCGCCGACGCTGCCGCGTTCGAGCATCAGCTCGATCGCATCGTCGCCGGCGCTCCCGATCACCTCGTCATTTCCGGCGATCTGCTCGATCGGTGGCAGCCGCGCCTGTTGCAGCGCGCCCTCGACGCGCTGGCGAGGCGCGGCCTGCTCTCGCGAGAGCGGACGACCATCGTTCACGGCAACCACGATCTGGCCTCGAGCGGCGGTCATCCGCGCAGCCGCCGGGATCTGCCGCGGCTCATCCTGCGCGCGTGGGATCCGCCGCCGCTCGTGTCGGCGCGCCGGCGGCGCTTCTACGCGGCGATCGAGCGGCGCGCGCCGGGCGTCGCCGCGCTGCTGCCATTCGCGAAGGATC
>JABFWM010000378.1 GCA_013362195.1 Acidobacteriota bacterium | reverse complement strand
ATCGAATGGTGATCCACCCGGTCCCGGCCTTCGCCGGCAGCTAGAAATTGCCGTCAAAGGTCTCACCCGCGCGCAACAGGATCGTGTCGCCCTGCGCCGCGGCATTGAGCGCGGCCTGGAAGTCGCTGTACGCGCATCCACTCGCGCAAACAGATAACGTGGCCGCGAACGAAGGACGTGCCGCAATAGACAGTACGACACACAGCAGAACAGTTTTCAGACGTGTCTTTGACAACGCGCGGATCTCCGTTGGTTGAATGGCTGACTTCGGATTTGCGGGAGCACGCCGCGACAGCGCAAGGACGGAGCCGAACCCAGGCTTTCCGAAAATCTCCGCAAACATTGGCCGGAACGCAGCAGAGTTTGATGAGGACGTGTCACGTTTCACAACTCAGCGGCCAGGTAAGAATTACCGCGCCTGGATGAGGCGCGAGAGTTGCAGGCGCGCGCCGGGTGCCCTTCACGACCATGACGCCACGCACCGACACGATGCAGCGATGGGAACGGGCGGAGATCGAGCGCAGCTCGATCGAGGCGACGCTGACGCCGGACCAGACGCTGCGGGTGAGCGCGAAGACGTTGACCCGCTACGCCCGGCCGCCGCGCGACACCGCCTATCCGCTCGAATACGCCTATCACCTGCTCGGTGACATCCGCGGCCAGCGCGTCGTGGATTTCGGATGCGGGTCGGGTGGCAACTCGGTGCTGCTGGCCAACCGCGGGGCGCACGTCTGGGGCGTCGATATCTCCGAGGACCTGCTGCGGCTGGCGCGGCGGCGGCTCGCGGTGAACGGCCGCGACGGCGGCGCCGCCTTCCTGGCGGGATCCGCGCACGATCTGCCGTTCCCGGACCAGTCGATCGACGTGGTGTTCGGCATCGCGATCCTCCACCATCTCGATCTCGCGCTCGTGTCACAGGAAGTGCGGCGCGTGCTGAAACCCGGCGGACGCGCCATCTTCCAGGAACCCGTGCGCAACTCGAAAGTGATCCGGTTCGTTCGCGGCCTCATTCCCTACCACGCGCCCGACATCTCCCCGTACGAGCGGCCGCTCACCGACGAGCAGATCGAGCAGTTCGCCCGCGGCTTCAGCCGCTGGTCGGTACGCGCGTTCGCGCTGCCGCACGTGCAGGTCGGACAGGTCCTCCCCGTCGTGCGCAATCGGATCGCGCGCTTGTACGAGTGGGATCGCCGGCTGCTCGCGGCGGCGCCGTGGCTGGCGCGCTACGCGTCAATCCGCGTCATGGAACTCGTGAAATGATGCGGACGTTGGTCGGCGCGCGCGGCACGGCGGCCATGCGGCCGGCGCGCACCGCCGACAGCGTCGTGAGCAGCCGCGCCGCATCGGCGCCGACGGGCCGCCCGTCTGCGGCAGGCGCGGCAAGCGCACCAACGAGACGGTAATCGCCGTCCGCGCGGTTCGTGAATGCCGACGCGAAGCCGCCATCGAAACGATTCCCCGCGGGATACCGGCCGCTCGGGCCGCCGCTGAACCAGTTCCCGGTCACGACCGCGCCCGGGAAGTACATCTGCAGCGCGCCGCTGCCGAACGCCGCGGCCGCGCCGTTGATCCCGTAGCTCGCGTGCGGCGACGCGTTATTGGTGTACTGGAAGCCCATGATCCGCCGCGGCGCGCTGACGCTGCCGCCGTGCGCATACACGATCGTCGTGCCGTCGAAGTCGAACGTGTTGTGATCCACGACGACCGTCTTCGGCTCGTCGCCGATCTGCATCGCCCAGCCGTTGCCGCCCAGTTGTTCGGTGATGCCGTAGACGAGATTGTCGCGAATGACGACCCCGGTCGTCTGGCCGCTGACGTTTGGAAAATCGAAGCCGGCGATGTTGAAGCCCGCGCCGCTGTTGCGGACGATGTTGTGATCGAAGGTCACGTCCTCGATCACGCACCAGGTGCAGCGGCCTTCCTGGTTCCGCGGCGTGAACACGATCGCGTAACCGGGCTGTGCGTGCCGCCAGTTGTTCTCGAACACGTTCGACTCGACCCTGACGCGGCGCGCGTTCTTCAATTCGAAGACGTTCTTCACCTGCCAGCGCGTGGGCTCCGTCGACGGCATCGCCGGCTTGCCCGGCGTGCCGTTGTCGACGAACGACGTCCCGGCGACCGTCCACATCTGCGACCGGCCGTACACCTGATACTCCGTGGCGTCGGGTACCGGATCCCACGACAGCCCGATCGCGCCGTCGCTCGCCGTCGCGGTGGCCGCCGCGCTCGGCGCTGACGACCCGGTGCTGCCCTGGCCGACCGGCCGCCGCGCCACGATCTGATACGCGTAGGCCCCGCCTGGCAGCGTCCCGGGTGCCGCGGCCGCGGCCCTGACGTTCGCCGGCGTGGGGATGATCGGATCGCGCCACGACATCGGCCGCGACATGTAGTTGTAGCGGACGATCACATCCTCGCTGACCAGATTCGGAATCGACGGATCGCTGCCGCCCAGCAGGAAATTCTCGCCCGAGGCTTCGAGATAGTTGTTCTCGATGAGGAACGGCCCCGGACCGTTCCATCCGCCGATCGCCTGCGCGTCGTTGCCCGCCATCTTGCAGTCGCTGACATGCGAATTGCGGATCGTGATGCTGCGCCCGTTCAGCGCGATGCAGCGCTTCTGTCCGTAGAGGGGGCTGCCGTGCACATAGACACGGTCGAACGCGATCTCGTAGGGCACTTGTGCGAGCGTCGACTGCGCGCTGCTGCCGTCGCCGATTTGAATGATGTCGTTGTAGCCGTCTTTGGTGGCCGGGAACTCTATAAAGAGGATGCGCCAGTGATGGGCCCCCGAGGCCGTCCGCAGCGCCGGCGCCGAGTTGGGCGACACGATTCTGGCGAAGCGCGAGGCATCGGACGGCGTGACCCGCTGCATCTCGCCCGGCAGGTCGGTATCGGGAAGATCCGTGCGCAGCGTAATCGACGAGGTGGCCCCGCCGACGACGGGCAGCGTGAAATTCCCCGTGAAGGTCGCGCCTGCTTCGAGGCGCAGCTCGTCGCCGGCTCGAGCGGCGTTGATCGCGGTCTGCAGGTTCTCGCCCGCGCGAACGACTCTCGTCGCCGCCCAGGCGGGGGAGCTCGAGAGTACACAGAGACAGCTGACGCCTGCCGCTAAGAAGTATGTGTGCAAGGGAACCGTGAAGGAGAGGGGTGAAACAAAACGATCCGCAGAAGCCAGTATAGCGCTCCTGCGGATCTCATTCGAAGGCGTCCGGCCGCGGGTGCGAACATACGTCGCAGGCAGACAGGCACGCCCCGAACCGTATGGCTCAGGCCGCGCGCCGCACCGCCGCTGCCAGGCCGATCAGCGCGGTACCGACGAGCACCATTGCCGCTTCTTCGCGGAGGCCGGGCAGCGGCACCCGCACCTGCTGCACCGCGACGGCCGGCGGCGCGGGCGGATGCACCGCCGCATCGCCGGTCGTGGCCGGTCCTGCCGCGGCGGCGCCGCTGAGCGCCGCACAACCGGCGAACACGAGAGCACCCACGTACCTACGCATGACCCCAACCTCGACTTCCGGTTCAACGTTACGTGCCACGGCGTCCGAAGACCGGTGGACGAACGTCCGACGTGGCCTGAAACGCCTGATTCGCTTCCGGCCGCTGCGTTCTGCAGCTCGACGCCGTGACGGAGAGCCGAACTACAAGCGGTGTGCCATGACCCGCACGACTCGCACATCGCGAAATCGATGATGAATCGCGCCGCGCGGTCACAGCGTCGGAAATGTGTTGCCCAACTTACCCACTTTCCCGGCGTCCGGTGCGTGCGGACGTGCTGTCGAGGTACGACTCTTGAATACGGTGGGAAACGAAATGGACACTCGCCTTCCAGTGCAGCCGAATGATACAGAGCAGCGGACCGCCGCTGCTGCCCCCGGGAGACCGATGAAGAAGCCCTATGTCGCGATTGTCGACGACGACTCGGCATTCGCCGCCTATCTGCGAACGTTCCTGTCGTTGCGCGGATACGAAGCGCGCTGTTACACGCGGGGCGATGAACTGCTCGCGTCGATGAAACAAAACGAGGCGCCCGACGTGGTGCTGCTCGATGTGATGATGCCCGGGCTCGACGGCATGGCCACCTTGCGTGCCCTGAAAGCGTCGCGCCCCGAGGCGCAGGTGATCATGCTCTCGGGCCGCAACCAGGCGTCCACGATCGTCGAAGCGGTGCGGCTCGGCGCCGCCGACTACGTGGTGAAACCGGACGACCCGGAAGGCCTGGGCGAAATTGCCCTCGACGTCGCAATCAAGAACGCCATCGAGAAGAACCGGCTCGTCTCCGAGCTCAGCGAATTGCGCCAGCAGCTCAGCGATGACGAGGATCGTGCCGTCTGGGGCAACAGCGAAAAGATGCGCGCGATCGCCACGGTCATCGAACAGGTCGCCGACAGCGATGTCACGGTGCTCATCCGCGGCGAGAGCGGCGTCGGCAAGGAGCTCGTCTCCCGTGCGATCCATCAGCGCTCGACCCGCCGTAACCGGCCGTTCGTGAAGGTCAACTGTGCGGCACTGCCCGCAGAGCTCCTCGAGAGCGAACTGTTCGGCCACGAGCGCGGCGCCTTCACCGGCGCCGCGACGACGCGGATCGGCAAGTTCGAGCAGGCGGACGGCGGCACGCTGATGCTCGATGAAATCGGCGAGATGAAACCCGCGCTCCAGGCAAAGCTGCTGCACGTGCTGCAGGACGGCGAGTTCACGAAGCTCGGAAGCAACAAGCGCATCCAGGTCGACGTGCGCATCGTCGCGGCCACGAACCGCGATCTCGAAAAGATGATGCTCAACGGCGATTTCCGCGAGGACCTCTATTACCGCCTGAAGGTGATCGAGCTGACGGTGCCGGCGCTGAGCGAGCGGCGAGACGAGATCGCGACGCTCACCGATTTCTTCGTCGCGCGCTACTCGCGGAAGTACAACCGTCCGGCGCGCCCGATCTCGGAAACGCTGCGACAGCTGTTCATGCAGTACGAGTGGCCGGGCAACATCCGCGAGCTCGAGAACATGATCAAGCGCGTCGTCATCCTGCAGGACGAGCAGCTCGTGGTCCGCGAGATCGAGCGCAACATGCAGCGGACGCAAGCGGTGGCGGCGGCGGTTCCCGCGCTCGCCGGCGCGGGCGTCGTCGCGGCGGGCATGGCGGCAGGCACGATGGGCGCGGCGCTCCCGCCCACGGTGTATACGCCACCGTCGCCTGCGGCCGTCGAACCCGAACCGGCCGATGATGCCGATGGCGGCGCGGAGGAGCCGCCCGATGCGGGCGGTGGATCGCTGGCCACCGTCGCGAAGGCGGCGGCGATGAAAGCGGAACGCGCGGCGATCGAACAGACGCTGCGGCAGGTCCACTGGAACCGGCGCAAGGCGGCGCAGATTCTCGGGGTGAGCTACAAGACGCTGCTCAACAAAATCAAGGAGTGTGGGATCAGCCGCGTGTAACGAGCGCGGCATCTACACACAGTAAGCACCGAACTTCCGCGACGCGGCCCCGCGTCGCGGCTCCCGACCTCGGCCCTTTTCGCAAAACTCCCGGTATTTCGCCATCTACTCCAAAGTTTTACCTTCGTGGCATTCGGCTTGCTGAACAGCAAGCGTGCAGTGGACGACTCAGCCACGCGCGTGCGACCACCCCGTCGATACCGCGCTCCCCGGCGTACACGTCAGCCGACGGCCGCAAGGTGAACTGCTCGGCACCAGCGACAAGATGCGCGAGGTGCGTGAGCTGATCGGACGCGTCGCCGATACCGACGTCACCGTGCTCGTGCGCGGTGAAAGCGGCACCGGTAAGGAACTCGTCGCGCGCGGCATCCATGCCGCGTCTCCGCGACGCGATCGCATCTTCGTCAAAGTGAACTGCGCGGCGTTGCCGGCCGAGTTGCTCGAATCCGAGCTCTTCGGTTTCGAGCGCGGGGCATTCACGGGCGCGATTCAACAGAAGCCCGGCAAGTTCGAGTTCGCGCATCACGGCACGATGTTTCTCGACGAGATCAGCGAGATGGGCGCGCCGCTGCAGGCCAAGCTGCTGCAGGTCCTGCAGGATGGTGAGTTCGCGCGCCTCGGCGGCCGACAGGACGTCCGCGTCGACGTGCGCGTGGTGGCCGCGACGAACCGCGATCTCGAATCCGCGGTCGCGGACGGGGTGTTCAGGGAGGATCTCTTCTTCCGCTTGAACGTCGTCTGCATCACGCTGCCGCCGCTTCGCCAGCGGCGCGACGAGATTCCCACGCTGACGGACTATTTCCTGCGCCGCTACTCCGAGCATTACAACAAGCCGGCGCCCGCGCTGGCCACCGACACGCTGCGGCTGTTCGCGGAGTACGACTGGCCGGGCAACGTGCGGGAGCTCGAGAACCTGGTCAAGCGCATGGTCATCCTCGGTACCGACGCGCCGATCCGGCGCGACCTCGCGGACGCGATCGCGGGGCGCGTGATGCGCGTCGGCCCGATTCCGGTCCTGCAGACCGAAGCGGCGCCGCTCGTGCCGGCAGCGGCGCCCGTTCCGTCACCGCCGGCGGTCGTTCCGGCCGCCCCCGCGGTGCTCAACGGATCCCTGAAGGACATCGCCCGGCACGCTGCGCGCGAGGCGGAGCGTGAATTGATCTTCCGCACCCTGCAGCAGACTCGGTGGAACCGTCGCGAGGCGGCCGAGATCCTCGGCATCAGCTACAAGGCGCTGCTCTACAAGATCAAGGAAGCCGAGCTCGATAAAGCGTCGTGACGATGGCCGACGAACCGTTCCTTCACGAGGATTTCCGCGTGCTCACTCCCGAGGCGTTCGACTTCGTGCTCAACAACGAGTTGAAGCGCGCCGTGCGCTCGCAGAATTTCCTGACTCTCGTCCTGGTCGAGCCGCAGTCGGAGGGGCGGGCCCGCCAGGATGCTGCACACGAAATTGCGCAGCTCGTCAGCCGCGAAGTCCGCGAGACCGATCTCCTGTCGGCCACGCCCGAAGGCCGGCTCTCGATGGTGCTCCTCGACGCCGATCTGCCCAATTCCATGGGCGTGATCGACCGGCTGATGACGCGCCTCGAGCACTACCAGTTCTCGTCGCCGCTCGCGATCGAAGTAGGCGCGGCGACCTGTCCAACCCACGGGGCTGACGCCGAAACGCTGCGGCGGGTCGCGGCAGCCCGGACCGGCATGCCGCGGCGCCAGCCCGGCGCCCGGTCCTCAAACGCTCAATAAGGTAGGGCGATGAAGACTGCCACATTCACGGCGTTCTCTTTTCTGATTCTGCTGAGCCCGGCGCTCGGGCAGGAGGCGCGGCGCGCGCCGGCGCCTTCGACGCCGGGGTCCGGCGCCACCGAACCGGCGGCATCCGCAGACGCCACCGCGGCCGACTACCGCCTGTTTCCCGGCGACAAGCTGCGGATCGAGGTCTACAAGGATCCGCAGCTGTCGCAGTCGCTGCAAATCCGGCCGGACGGGAAGATCACGCTGCCCTTGATTGGCGACGTCCGCGCGGCGGGCCAGACCCCCACCCAACTCCGCGATGCGCTCGCGACATCGCTCAAGGAATACATCACGAACCCGGTCGTGACGGTGATCGTCGTCGAGTCGACGCCGCAGAGCGTGTACGTGATGGGCGAAGTGAAATCGTCGGGACCGATCCCGCTGAAGGGCCCGCTCTCGGTGATGCAGGCGATTGCGATGGCGGGCGGGTTCACGGAGTTCGCGAACAAGAAGGCCATCCGCATCCAGCGGCAGACGGCGAACGGCATCAAGACGCTGACCTTCAATTACAAGGAGGCGCTCGAGGAGAGCCGCGCGCCGATGCTGCTGCAGGCCAACGACGTCGTGGTGGTGAAGTGAGGCACGCGTGACGCGCACATCCTCGATCACGCGCGGGCTCGCCGCGGCCGTTCTGGTCGGCGCGTGTACGGTGCCGGCAGGCGCGCAGGACCAGTCCGAGTTCCAGCCGTGGCAGATCCCCGGCTGGACGTTCACGCCGGGCCTCACGGTCTCGACGGTCTTCGACAACAACGTCGCGCTCGCGGCCGAGTTCCCGACGCGGCCGGAGACGGCGGGCGACAAGCTGTTCCTCGTCGAGCCGTTCGGGCAGCTGGAATACAGCGGCCCGCGCGCGTCGTTCGAGAGCGGCTACCGCGGCTACCTGCGCCGCTATGTCGATCTCGATCAGTTGAACGGCTTCGATCAGCACGGATATGGCGCCTTCCGGTATCGGGCGAGCCGGCGGCTGACGCTCTTCATGCGCGACACGTTCATGAAGGTGCCGACCACCGACGAACTCGAGCTGAACGGCGTGCCCTTCACGCGCACCGGATCGCGGAACAACGTGCTGAGCGGCGGCGTCGAGTCGCGCCTGTCGCGCTACACCGACCTGAACGTCCGCTACGAGATGAACTGGGTCGACTTCGATCGCAGTGCGACCGGCGTGCTGCTGCGGAGCGGCTACATCCACGGCGTCCGCACCGAACTGGCGCGCCGGCTGGGCGACCGATCCGCGTTCGGCGGTGAATACGCGATCCGCCTGGCCACCCTGGATGCCGGCACGCGGCAGATCACCTTCCAGGACCTCGGCGCGACGTATCGCTACGACACCGGGCCGCGCACGACTTTTGATGCGGCGGCCGGCGTGTCGCACCTCATCGATCGACTGGTGAACGACACGCGCACGGGTCCGTACATCCGCGCCGGCCTCACCCACCGCGCGCAGCGCGCGACCCTGGGCGCGAGCTACGCCCGCGAGTTCGTGCCGACGTTCGGCTTTGGCGGCTCCAACCAGAGCCAGGCCATCCGCGGCTACGTGCGCATGCCGCTCGACCGCAACCGGCTCTACGTCCAGCAGTCGGTCGCCTGGCGGCGCAGCGACCCGCTGATCTCGACGGAACTGGCGCTGGACTCCTGCTGGCTCCATTCGACGCTCGGCTACGCGCTGTCACGCTGGCTGCGCGCGGAAGGCTTCTACGCCTACACGCGCCAGGACTCGCGCGTGCCCGGTGGGCTCATCAACCGCCACCGCGTCGGCGCACAACTGGTGATTGCTCAACCCGTGAGGCTTCGATGATCGAGGAACATCGTTTTCACCCGCTCGACTACATGTCGGTGGTCCGCCGCCGCATGTGGTGGTTCATCGCGCCGCTGGCCCTCTGCATCATCGTCGGCCTCGCGCTCTGCCTGCTGCTCCCGCGTGAATACCTCTCGCAAGCCACGATTGGCGTGGCGGCGCCGACGCTCGCGCCCGAACTGCTGAAAGGCGTCAGCTCGCTGGACAAGGAAGAACGCCAGCGCGCGATCTCGCAGCAGCTGCTCAGCCCGACGGTGCTCCAGCGCGTGGTGCGCGAGGAAAAGATCAACCCGGAGAAGCCGGTCGATCAGGTCGCGCAATGGCTGCGCGCCAACGTCGAGCAGAACATCTCGGTGCCCAATCCGATCACCAAGTCGTCCGATTCGCCGCGCGGGATCGACAGCTTCAACCTCGGGTACACCGACAGCGACCCGCT
>JABFWM010000096.1 GCA_013362195.1 Acidobacteriota bacterium | reverse complement strand
CTGCCCGACGATGAGATCGGCGTTGAGGATCTCGCGCGAGCGCAGCGTGAGGCTGCCGCCGCTCTTGAGCGTGTGGCGGCCGCGCGCCCACGTCACGTTGTCGAAGAACTGAAAGTCGTTCTGGTTCGTGATGAGCGGCTGGTTGCCGTTCGAGCCGAGGTTGCGCGCGCCGCCGTTCTGGAACGTGATCTGGCTGAGCGCCGACGTGGCCTCGTTCAGGTTGACGCCGGGAATGCCGACCTTCTCGGCGAGGTTCTGGCGGAAGTCGATCGGCGTCATGAAGAACTTGACCGAGCTCCAGCCGAATCGGAATTCGTTCAACCAGCGCGGACTGAACGTGTGCGTGTCGTTGAACGCGAGCCCCTGTGCGGTCACGTTGCCGTCGCCGGCGCCGAACGTGTTCCCCGCGTCGCCGTGCTCCAGCGTCGCGGGCAGCTTGCGGTGTGTCTTTTCGTAGCTGTGCCGGATGAAGAAGCGGTTGGCGGACGTGAGCGTGTGATCGACCTTCAGATCGTACTGGTTGTCCTGGCGTTCGAGCGTGGGGTTGATCAGGTAGTTGCTGATGGTCTGCCCGGTGGCCCCCCGCGTGCCGGCGGTATTCGGCGCCGGATAGAGCTGCTGCAGGATGTTGCGCGCGGCCGGATCCCACCGCGATTCCGGAATCACGTTGCCGGCGAACGGCTGGTTCGTGAGCGGGTCGTAGATAATCCGGTTGATCTCGGAGAAGTCGCCACTGCGCATCTTTTCCGACGGCACGGTGGACAGATAGGTCTGCCCCTGGCGGATGCGCAGCCCCTGATAGTTCGTGAAGAAGAAGGTGCGATCGCGGAAGACCGGACCGCCGAGCGTGCCGCCGAACTGATGCTGCGAGAAGTCCGGCTTGGGACGCCCGGCGCGGTTGTTGAAGAAATTGTTCGCGTCGAACGCGTCGTTGCGCAGGAACTCGAACCCGCTCCCGTGCAGGACGTTGGTCCCCGATTTGATCTGCAGGTTGACGACGCCGCCGAGCGAGCGTCCGAATTCCGCCGAATACGTGCTCGTCTGCAGCTTGAACTGGTCGAGCGCGTCGACGCTCGGAAAGAGGACGACGGTCTGCAGCCAGGTTTCGTTGTTGTCGACGCCGTCGAGCATGTAGTTGTTGTCGCGCGGCCGCTGGCCGTTCGCCGAGAAGGACGCCGACGCGCGCCAGGCGAGGCTGCCCGCGCCGTCGATGTTGGCGCCGGGAATGCCGCGCGAGACGCCGGGCACCGTGCGCGTCAGGCTGACGAAGTTGCGGCCGTTCAGCGGCAGCGTCTGAATCTGTTCTTCCTGCACCGTCGTCCCCAGTTCGGACGACGAGGTCTGGACGAGCGGCGACGTGCCTTCAATCGTGATCGACTCGGTCAAGGCGCCGACCTCGAGCTTCAGGTCCATGCGGAGGCGCTGGTCGACGCCGAGGGCGACGTCGGGCATGGTGACCGACTTGAAGCCGGGGATCTCGGCGACGATGGTGTAGCGGCCGGGCGGCAGCGACGGCGCGGTGTACTCGCCATCGGTGTCGGTGGTCACGACGCGGGTGAGCTTCGTGCCGGTGTTGGTGAGCGTGACGGTGACGCCGGGCACGACCGCGCCCGAGCCATCGGTGATGCGGCCGATCATGGTGCCGGTGACGGCCTGCGCGCCGGCGAGCGCGGGGCACAGCAGAACCGCCGCGAGCAGCAGCATCAGGCGCCGCCGCGGCGATCGAAGGGTCTCCGGGGTACGACCGGTATTCATGGTTCCTCCCCTTCACATGAATCAACGACCCAGGGTTACCCGACTGCGGCGGTCTATATCACACTAGCGGGTCCGCCCTGCCTCGTAATTGATCATGATCACGAGATCGTCGCTGCCCACCTGCTTCAGGCTGTGCGAACTGCCGGTGCGCGTCAGCACGGCGGTGCCCGGCGTCACCTCGACGGTCCGGCCATCGAGGGTCATCTCCCCCCTGCCGCTCAGCACGTAATAGATCTCGTCTTCCTTCTGCTCGTGCAGCCCGATGCCGGAGCCCGGCCTCAGCGCACGCTTGCGGAACACCAGCGGCAGGTCCGGGACCTTCTTGAAGAACGAGTAGCCGATCGTCTGGCCGCCGCCGTTGTGCGTGCCCGGCTCGGCGACCGCGACCTCCGCGTCGTGCTCGATGATGTAGCCGCCGGGCGCCGGCTTCTGCGTCGCGGCCGCGTGCAGGGCGGCGCCGGCCAGGATTCCCACCGCGATCGAGACAACGTGCTTCATGGCTGCTCCCATCCGCCCTGACGTGACGATCGATAGATTGCCTGCACGATGGCGACGCTGGCGCGGCCCTCGCGGACGTCGCAGGCGGGCGTGCCGTCGGCCTCGACGGCGCGAATGAAATCCTCGAACACGCGCTGGTGCGCGCTGCTGTCGCTGACGACCGGCGACGCGGTGCTTTCGAGATCGGTGGGCGTCGCGGTCACGACATCCGCCGTGTTGCGCAGGTCCGCGGCGAGCAGACGATCGCCTTCGAGGATCAGCGTGCCCTCCGTGCCGGTCACTTCCACGCGGCGCGCGTAGCCGGGAAACATCGACGTGCCCGCCTCGAACACACCGAGCGCGCCGTTCGCGAACTCGAACAGCGCCGCCGCGGTGTCTTCCACGTCGATGGCGTGCACGAGCGTGGCGGTCCTCGCGCACACGCGCACCACCGGCCCGAACAGCCACTGCAGCAGATCCACCGTGTGAATCGCCTGGTTCATCACGGCGCCGCCGCCGTCGAGCGCCCAGGTGCCGCGCCAGCGCGACGAACCGTAGTACTCCGGCGGGCGGTACCATTTCACGCGCCCCGAGGCGAACACCGGCCGCCCGAGCCGCCCGGCGTCGATCAGCCGCTTGATCGTGACCACGTCGGGGCGCAGGCGATCCTGAAAGAACACGCCGACCTTCACCCGCGCCCGCGCGGCCTCGGCGATCACCGCGTCGACTTTCCCGACGGTGATGTCGAGCGGCTTTTCGACGAGCACGTGCAGGCCGCGGCGGATCGCCGCAATCGTCTGATCGGCGTGCAGTCCCGACGGACTGCCGATGGCGACGATGTCCATGGGCCGGTGCGCGAGGAAGGCCTCGACGTCGTCGTACGGGACGGCGCCGTGGGCCTGCGCCAGCCGCTGGGTCTTCTCGCGGTTCGCGCCGCACACGGCGGCGATGGCGACGCCGGGAATGGCACGAGCGGCGCGGGCATGCGTGTCACTGATGTTGCCCGCGCCCAGAATTCCTACCTGCATGGGTGCGCGGCGCCGGCGGCTACTGGTGGGCCGTCGACGCGGCGGACAGCGGGTGAATCTTGATGTTGCGGTACCACACCTGATCGCCGTGGTCCTGCAGCAGGATGTGGCCCTTCTGGAGCTTGCCGAAGCGCTCGATCCCCTTGAACTTGCTCTTTTCGATCGCCGCGCGCAGCTCCGGGCTGTCGAGCGTGTAGCGCAGCACCTGCTTCCCGTTCAGATAATGCTCGACGGTGTTGCCCTGCACGACGATGCGCGAGCTGTTCAACTCGCCTGCCGGCTTCAGCGGCCGATTGGCGGCCTGCATCACGTCGTAGAACGCCGCGGTCTGCCGGTGCGGCCCGATCTTCGCATCGGCGTGCCGTTCGTCGTCGATGATCTGGTACTCGTGGCCGATCGCGTCGGCGCGATCCTCGAGGACGAAGTACTTGACGCCGCTGTTGCCGCCCGGCGCGATCCGCCAGTCCCACGTCAGTTCGAAGTGATCGAACGTGTCCTTGCTGATGATGTCGCGCGCGCCATGCGTGTCCTTGTCCCCCTCGTGCGGCAGCGTCAGCCAGCCGTCCTCGACCTTCCAGCGCGTGCCGCTGGCGTCGGCTTTCTTGTAGGCCCGCCAGCCGTCGAGCGACCGGCCGTCGAACAGCAGGACCCACCCGGCCTTCTTTTCCTGGTCGCTCAGCGTGTTGGGTGCAGACGCGGATCGCTGCGCGGCAGCGGTGACGAGCACGGCGGAGGCGGCAATCATGAAGAGCGCCGCGAGACTCGATCGTAGTGACATAGTCGCTCCCGAAATGGTAAAACTTTAGCGCTAAAGTAACACAGGCCGCCGCAAAACCCGGAAGAACACCGCCGCCCACAACACTGACAGACGCAGACATACCCTGCACAAGGTCCAACGCGATGCGCATCACGACCCTCGGCGTTCTCGTGCTTCCGTTGCTGTTGAGCGGCGCGCCTCAGAAACCGCGCGTCCAGGTGACGGCCAACGAAGCCCAGCGGCGCGTCGACATCACCATCGATGGCCAGCCGTTCACCTCATATATCTGGCCCGCGACGCTGAAGAAGCCGGTGCTGTATCCGCTGCGCTCGGCGAAGGGGACGATTGTGACGCGCGGCTATCCGCTCGATCCGCGTCCACGCGAGCGCGTCGATCATCCGCACCACGTCGGACTCTGGCTGAACCACGGCGACGTCAACGGCCTGGATTTCTGGAACAACTCCGACGCGATCACCGGCGACCGGGTGGCGAAGATGGGGACGATCGTGCACCGCGCGATCGTCGAGGCGAAGAGCGGCGCCGACAGAGGCGAGCTTGCCGTCGCCATGGACTGGCTGCGGCCCGACGGCAAGGCCATCGTCCACGAGCGCACGCGGTTCGTATTCAGCGGCACGGCCGACTCGCGCGTCATCGATCGCCTCACCACGCTGACCGCCGACGCGGAGAAGGTGGTCTTCAAGGACAACAAGGAAGCGTTCCTGGGCATGCGCGTCGCCCGCGCGCTGGAGCAGCCGTACGACAAGCCGGAGATCCTGACCGACGCGTCGGGCACACCCGGTGCGGCCCCGGTTGCCGACAACACCGGCGTCAGCGGCGAGTACATCAGCAGCGAAGGCCTGAAGGGGGACGCCGTCTGGGGCACGCGCGGACGCTGGACGCTCCTCCACGGCACCGTGGAGCAGCAGCCGGTGACGCTGGCGATTCTCGACAACCCGTCCAACCCCGGCTTCCCCACCTACTGGCACGCGCGCGGCTACGGCTTGTTTGCCGCCACTCCGCTCGGCCAGGCCGCGCTGGTCAACGGCAAGGCGCCGCTGAATCTCCCGCTCGAACCCGGCGCATCCGTCTCGTTCCGCTATCGCGTCCTGATTCTGAACGGCACGGCGGCGCCGGAGGACATCGAGAAGCGCTACCAGGCATTCGCGCAGCAGGGTTCGTGAGCGTCGCCGAGATCGACGAGAAGCAGGCGCGACTCGTCCCGCTGATCGCCGGCGGCGGCCTGGCCGGTGTGCTGCTCGCCACCCATCACAACATCGCGTGGCTGACCGGCGGCCGCAGCCATCGCGTCGACGCGAGCCGCGAAACGGGCACGCCGCGGCTGCTCGTCACCGCCGAGGGCCGCCGCTTCGTGCTCGCGAACGCGATCGAAATGGCGCGTCTCCGCGACGAAGTCCTCGCCGACCTCGACGTCGAGCCGATCGAATACCCGTGGACGGCCGATCAGAATTCGGCGCATGCGCTCGGCGTCGCGCGATCGATTGTCGGCGGCGCCGCGCCGATCGGCGCCGACTGGCCGCTGCCCGGCGCGCCGATGTCCGAGCCGGTCCTCGCGCGCGCGCGATCGCTGCTGACCGGGGCGGAGATCGAACGATACCGGGCGCTCGGCCGCGACTGCGGCACCGTCGTCGGCGACGTGTGCCGGCGGGTCCGTCCTGGCGAAGACGAACGCGAGATCGCGGCGACGATCATGCTCTCGCTCACCGCGATCAACGCGCGCGCCATCGTGCTGCTCGTCGGCGCAGACGATCGCGTCGGCAAGTACCGTCATCCGGTCCCCACCGCCACTCGCTGGAAGCAGGTGGTGCTCGTCGCGGTCTGCGCGGAGCGCGACGGCTTGATTGCGTGCCTCTCCCGGGTTGTCGCGACCAGGGCCGCCCCGGCGGACCTCGAGGTCCGCACGCGCGCGGCGGCATCGGTGTTCGGCCGGCTCCTCGACGCGACGAGCGCGGGCACGACCGGCGCGCAGCTGTTCGACATCGCGGCCGCGGCATACCGCGACGCCGGCTTTGCGGGCGAAGAAGCGCTGCACCACCAGGGCGGCGCGACCGGGTATCGGGCCCGCGAATGGATCGCCCATCCCGCGTCGAAGGACGTCGTCCAGGCGCGCCAGGCGTTCGCGTGGAATCCCAGCATCACCGG
The DNA here is from genome assembly GCA_013362195.1 of Acidobacteriota bacterium. GTDB lineage: Bacteria > Acidobacteriota > Vicinamibacteria > Vicinamibacterales > 2-12-FULL-66-21 > QHWT01. The sequence goes on along the minus strand of JABFWM010000096.1, from coordinate 3,285 downwards.
TACGAAGGTCGAGGACACCGCGCTCCTCGTCGACGGCGGGATCGAACTGATCACGTCGACCCCGGGGTGGCCAGCGATCGAGATGACCATTGGCGGCCGCACCCTGCTCGCGACCGACGTGCTGCGGGTATAAGCGAGGGACGAACGGCGAGGGGCGAGGGGCGACGAGCGAAGGGCGAGGGGCGGGGGCGACGAGCGACGGGCGAGGAGCGAGCGGCGACGCGCGACGTGAATTCGCGTATGCCGCGCCACGTGCGCATTGTCACGTAGGGCGGGTCTTCAGACCCGCCAGCGACGGACGCGCGGGTCCGTTCGGGAGCGCGTCATCGTCTACGCGCGGTGACGAACACGACCACCGCCGTCACCGTGAGACCGCGACCGAGCTCGCCCTCCGTCATCTCGGCGAACAGCATCACGAGCGACGCCGCCGGCACCAGCCATGCGAGGAATGGGAAGAGCGTCACGCACCCAGTCGCCTCACGGGTGCCTCCCTGGCGTGGCGCCGGCATAGGTCACGTACGCGAACCGTGTGGAATCAGGGGACCACGAGTTCACGTTGATGGTGCCCTGCCCTCCGGTGAATGCAGTGAGCGTCTGCGCGGGCGCGGAGCCGATCGCCTCTCCCGGCAGCGCAATGGCCCGCAGCTGCACGCGAACGCTGCGATCGTTGTGTCCCTCCGTGCCCGCAGGGAACGAGAGGAACAGCAGCCATTTGCCGTCCGGCGACGGATGCGGGAACCAGTCCTCGAGATCGTCGTTCGTGACCCGCTCCGCCTTCCGATCCTCAGCGCCGGCGCCGTCGGCCGGCATGCGCCAGATGTTCCAGCCCCCGCCGCGGTTCGAGTTGAAGTAGATCCATCGGCCGTCGCGCGAGTAATCGGTGCCATCGTCGTACGCGGGATCGACGGTCAGGCGTTCTTCCGGACCGCCGGCGCTCGGCACGCGATACACGTCGAACTGCTTGCCGTCGCGGTTCGCGACGAACGACAGATATGTGCCGTCGGGCGACCAGCCGTGGAAGTAGCTCGGCGCCGCGGCGACGACGAGGCGCGCGTTCGATCCGTCGGCATCGGCGACGTAGATCTGCGACTGACGCGACGACGGCGACGAGGCGGAGATCGCGAGGCGCTGCCCGTCGGGTGAGAAGTCGTGATCGTTGTTGCAGCGCAGCGACGGATCGAGCGCAAGCGGCTGCGGCGCCGACGTGCCGTCGATTGGCAGGCGGTACAGCCGTCCGCCGGAGTTGACGAGCAGGAAGCGCCCGTCGCGCGACCAGTTGGGCGCTTCCCACACGCCGTTCGCTTCGTGCACCAGACGCGAGGTGCGCGCGGCGAGATCGAGGATCATGATGCGACTCGACTGCGGCGCCTGCTGCGGCAACGAACCGATCGCGGCGCGTGCGTCTGGGTCCGAGCGTGCAACGACTGACCGGTCGGCGGCCACGCACGCGAGCGTCAGTACGCTCGCCAGGGCCACGCTTCTCATCGCGCACTCCTTCGTCGACTACGCGCCCGTCGCGTTCGGCGAACGTCATCGGATAGCCGCCACAGAACGGTGACAGTCACAGTTTCCGGAACCGGGACACTCACAGTTTTCCCCATTTGCGAACAGGTCCCAGCAAATAACTGTGAGTGTCCCCCGTTCTGACCGCGCCGCCGCGAATAACTGTGACTGTCCCGCTTTCTTACTTGGCCAGCGGGTCCGGGCGCAGCTGGAACTTGATCACCTTGCTCGTCGTCTCCTTGCCCGTTTCCATGTGAAACGGCGCGCGCGTGCTGATCGTGGACCAGAGGCCACGGCCCTTCCATCCGCCGCGTGCGTCGTCGATCCGGCCGTCCAGCCACTTCGTGTAATACCCCATGGGGTAGGGCACGCGCAGCACGACGAACTTGCCATCCTTCAGCGCGAGCAGTCCCTCCGACTCGTTGCCGGTATTGATCGGGGTGTTGGCGCCGAGGCCGAACGTATCGAACTGGTCGACCCACGTGTAGTAGCTCGCTTCCGCACTGCCGGGATCGTTCACGCCCTTCATCTGCGGGAGCGGCTCCTGATAGAGCGTCCATCCTTCGGGGCAGTGCTGTCCCGTCGCCTTCGGTCCGTTGAGCGGCCCCTTGCACTTGCGGCGATCGAAGCTGGCGAGATGGCCGCTCGCAAGCGCGGCCCACACGACGCCGTTGCGATCGACGTCGGCGCCGCGCGGCGAGAAGGCATGCCGATCGATCGGCGGCTCGTAGACTTCCGCGAGGGCGGTCGCCGGTGGATTCGATCCAGGCACGAGCCGCACGATCGCGCCCGGATAGCCGAGCACCGATCCCCACACCGACCCGTCGGGCGCCGGCGACACGGAGTAGAACCCGCCGCCGTAGCGCTTGTCCTTCGCCGGATCGACGGGCTCGTTCGTGCCGACATAGCCTTCGTCGCGCCTGCCGTTCCCGTTGGTGTCGAGCACCAGCGCGGTCCAGCCCTGTGACTTCGCCTCGTCGCCGGTCTCGTCGAACATCCTGCGATTCAGCCAGCCGACGACGGCGCCGCCGCCGCTCGTCCACAAGGTGTGGTTTGCATCTTCCGCGAACATCAGGTGGTGCGTGCTGAAGCAGGTGCTGATGTGGGTGAGCTTCTGCGTCTTCGGATCGTAGACGGCGAGATGGCGTCCGGCGCGCGCGACGGGCGTCAGCTTCGCCGACGGATGGTCGCTGCCCTCCCTGCAGTACGCGGGATTGTCCGGCGGACGCACCGTCGACGTGATCCAGACGCGTCCCTTTTCATCGAACATCGGGTTGTGGACGTTGTTCTTGCTCGTCCACATCACCTCGCGGTCGTAGTACGGCGACGGCTGCAGCATCATCGGGCCCTGCGCCGGCTCGGTGGCGGGATCGCGCACCGTCAGCTTGACCTGGCTGATGGCGTTCTTCGTGGGATCGAGCACCGGCAGATAATCCGCGCTCAATTCGAGCGCGCCGTAGATCAACCCGTTCGCGTTGAGCGTCGGATTGCGCCGATCGGTCGAGACTTCGTCGTGCAGGTAGGCTTTCGCATCGGCCCAGTCCCACTCGGTGATGACGACATTGCGTTCGACGCCCTGCGGACGCGGTGGCGGGGGCGGCACTTCGCCGGCCTTGACGCGATCGGTCCAGTCCGCGAACATCGCCAGCGCGCGCTGCGCGCCAATCAGATTGATCGTGCTCATCATGTTGCCGCCGGCCTGGCCCGACTGGATGCGGCGCATCCACGCGTCGTACGTCGTATTGAAGTGTCCGCGTCCCGGCGGCAGCTCGCGCGTCGCTT
>JABFWM010000572.1 GCA_013362195.1 Acidobacteriota bacterium | reverse complement strand
TGCCGAATGCGCGCGCCTGTTTGAGCAGCGTGAGCAGCGGCGCCTTGGACGGCGGATTGGCGACCGGCGGAAAGTAGCCCGCGATCTCGTCCATGTAGATCAGCGCGCGCAGGCTGGTCGTGCCGCTCTCTGTCCGCATCCACGACACGACCTCGTTCAGCAGCAGCGACACGAAGAACATGCGCTCTGCGTCGCCGAGGTGCGCGATCGACACAATCGAGACGCGCGGCCGCCCGGTCGGGCCGTAGAGCAGCGCGCCGGCATCGAGCGGCTCGCCGTCGAGCCACTGCTCGAAGCTCGGCGACGCGAGCACCGCGTTCAGCTGCGTGGCCAGCTCGAACCGCTCTTTCGCGGGATAGAACGAGTCGAGGTCCAGCACGCCAATTTTCTGGAACGGCGGCGACTGGACCTGCTGAATCAGCGACGCGAGGTCGAGGTCCCGCCCCTCGCGCCACGCCGCCGCGAACAACGCCGAGAGGAACGTGTGCTCGCGTCCGCGTGGCTCCGCGTCGGCGCCCGCCAGCGTCAGCACACCCGTCGCGGTCGCGGACGCGCGTTCCGCAATCGCCTCGGCTTCGGCCTGCGGGGCGCCGGCCGGCGCCGCAAACGACGACAGGATCGACAGCGGCCGCCCGGCGCGGCTCCCCGGCGTGTAAACCGCGAAATCCGCGGCGGCGCGCAGACGCTCGATGCGTGCGCCGTCCTCTCCCCAGTCGGCGAGCCCTGTGCGCCAGAGCTCCGCCTGTTGCGCGGCGAAGGCGTCCGGGGTCGTCCCCGCGCGGCGCGCCTCGTCCTCGTCAATCCATGGCCGGAAATCCTCCGGCGCGAGCCGCGGAAACGTCAGCAGCAGGTTGGAGAGATCGCCCTTCGGATCGATGGCGATGACCGGCACGCCGTCGATGGCCGCTTCCTCGACGATCGAGAGGCAGAGACCCGTCTTGCCGCTGCCGGTCATGCCGACGCAGACGGCGTGGGTCAGCAGGTCGCGCGAGTCGTAGAGGACGAGGCCTCCAGGGTTGGCCCCCGCGGCGTCGGTTTCGCGTCCGAGATAGAAGACGCCGAGCTTCTCGAAATCCGCCATCCGGGGATGTTAACGCGAGAGCGCCTGCGGCGCGGCGCGGGCACGACGAACGGTCCGCAACCCGCGACCGGCAATCCCTTCGGCCCCATCGATTACCGTCAACCCGCGCTCGTCGCGGCCCAGTGCTGCACGGGCAGCGAGAGCAGCCAATAGCGCTTCCTGAGCCGAATCACATGGTCCGTATAGCTGGCGCGCGGGATCCGGCCGTCGAGCAGGGATCGCCGGAGGCGGCGGATCTCATAGCGGTACAGATCGCTCAACGCCTCGCGGACGAACGCGGGCGGAGTCTGCGGCGTCGGATGCAGGCCGTGGCCGGCGAGCGCGTCGAGAATGTCGGGCGGATAGGCGTAGGACACGGGCACGACTCACAAATCTGCCGCGTCCCGGAGGCGCGGCAGCGATCGGTGATGCGAAATTTCACGTCATTCGTGATTCGCGACGCGCCAATTGCGCGAAGCTCTGCTACTATGCAGCACCACTTAGGGCGTCAAGCCCGGCTCCGGAGGACTTGTATGGCAGATGAACAGGAACAGTCCGGTGATGTCCTGACGCGCTCGGCAGAAATGGTCGGCGGCGCACTTGGCACCGCGGTCAACACGGCACAGCAAGCGGGCACGGCCGCCTCTCGTCTGGGCTCTCAGGCCGCGGATGCTGCCGCCTCCGGCGCGGCCTCCATGGCCGAGGCGACGGCAAACGTCGTCGAGCGCACCGCCCCGGCCCGCCGGGCCGTGCGCCGGACGGCGCGCCGCGCCGTCAAAACCGTCCGCCGGCAGGTGAAAACCACGACCCGCCGATCCACCAAGGCTGCCGGCCGCTCCACCAAGACTGCCGGCCGCTCCACCAAGGCTGCCGGCCGCACCGGCGGTCGGAAAACCGCCGCGAAGAGCACCGCACGCGCGGCCAAGGGACGCAAGGGCGCCGCGCGCGGGCGCACGAAGGCGGCCAAGGCGGCGGGGCGTAAAAAGAAGTAGACGGTAGGCCGTAGGCGCACATCGCTTCTGGCGTCTACGGCCTTTTCGTCTCGGTCTTCGGGTTCGGTGTTCCTGTTCGATGTTCGGCGCTCGTTCGGTGTTTCGATCTTCGGTCTTCCGCCCTTCGCCCCTCGCCCCTCGTCCCTCGCTCCTCGCTGCCGCCCCTCGCCGCTAGCGCCGCGCGGCCGTCGTCGCGCGATGCGCTTCACGCTGTCCTGCCAGGTAGATCGCATTGAACAGGAACTTGAAGGTGCCGTGCGGCTGCGCCCGGAAGGTGATCTCGGGCGTGAACAGGAACACCTGGCCCTTCCCGACCGGCGCCTCGATCGCCACGATGCCGTGTTCGAGATAACTCTGGCCGAACGCCAACCCGCTGCGAAGCGGCGCGGCGCTGTTGAACCACGCAATCGGCCGCACACCCT
>JABFWM010000202.1 GCA_013362195.1 Acidobacteriota bacterium | reverse complement strand
AAGACGATCGACCCCGGCCTCGTGCCGACCTCCATGGACGAACTGCTCGTCGGGTCTTCCACCCCGATCGTCACGGGGTGGAGCATCGACGCGTTCTTCGACTACCGGACGTCGAACAACTTCATCGAAGACGTGCCCGCATCGCTGCCGGCGACGGGCCCGTTTCATGCCTCGCAACTGCCCGACGCCGAACGGGTCTACAAGGCCGTGACCGTCGAACTGACACGCCGCCTCGCACAGCGCTGGAGCATGACGGCGAGCTACTCGTGGAGCCGCTTCGACGGCAATTTCGATCTCGATTATTCGACCGCTCCCGGCGTCAGTGCGGCGGTCTTCAATACCTCGTCGGCCATACAAGACGGGCCCGGCGAGTTCATCCAGGATCCCTTCCGACGCGGGCCGCTCACTCAGGATCGCCCGCACGTCGTCAAGCTGTTCGGATCGTACGAAGCGATGCCGCGCCTGACCGTCGGCGGTTACCTGCGCGCGCAGAGCGGCACGCCGTGGGCGGCGCGCGGCCGCGACTGGGACAACGGGTTCCGCCGCTATCTCGAGCCGGCCGGCGCGCGACGGAACGACTTCTGGACGAACGTCGATCTGCTGGCCTCGTATCGGGTGCCGTTGGGCGCACGCGGCGCGCGCATCGAAGCGCGCGTGCTGAATCTGCTCGACACGCAGACGGCGCTCTCCGTCGATACCGCCAGGTACAACGACGGCCGCGTGCGTCCGCCCGCATCCGAATTCGCGTTCTGCGGCAGGGACTATGCCTGCGCAACCGAGTACTTCACGTCCAGGCAGCCGACCACGATTCCAAACGCGCTGTTCGGAACCGCCAACAGCTGGGCGCCGGCGCGCCGGTTCTTTCTGACGTTCGTCGTCGATTTCTAGAGCCGCGCCCGGGAACGCACCGGCGGAGAGGACAGAGAGCATGGAGCGGTCGCTTTGTTTTTTGAAACACCGCGCGCTCCGCGATCTCTCCGCGCTCTCCGCGTACGTCGGTTCACAGGCGCCGCGATTTATTTTTTCGGCAGCGCCCCCAGGAACTGCCGCGCCTTCACGTAATCGGGCTTGAGCCGCAGCGCCTCCTGCGCGTGGGCGCGGGCGTCCGCGATGCGGCCGGTCTCCGCATAGGCGACGGCCAGGTTCAACTGCACGGCCGCATCGGTCGGATCGATCAGCAGGCCGCGCTCGAAGTTCGAGATCGCTTCCGGATACCGGCCCATCATCGCCAGCGCGAGCCCCATGTCGACGAGCGGCTTCGCCAGGTCGGGCGCCGCCATGATGGCCTGATTGAAGAACGCCGCCGCGAGCGAGGGGGATTCGAGCTGCAGCGCGAGCTGCCCGAGCGCGTCCCAGCTCTCCGCGTCGCGCGGACGCTCCGGTTTCACCGTCTGCAGGATCTGCAGCGCGCCGGCGCGATTGCCGGTCGCCGCGAGCGCGCGCGCGAGGTCATAGCCCGCCAGATCGACGCGCACGCCGGCTTTCAGCGCGTTGCGCAGGTGCGGAATGGCCTCTGCCGATCGTCCCGCGTCGACGAGCGCCTGACCATAGGCGTAATCGACCTCGGGGCGGTTCGGATCCAGCGTCAGCGCCCGTTCCAGGTGGTCGATGGCGCGCTGCGGCTGGCGGCGCATGATGTAGCCGCGCGCGACCCGGAAGTGCAGCACGGCCGGCGAGGGATGCCCGGGCTCCGCGGTCGCCACCCAGGCCTCCGCCGCGTCATATCGATCCCGGGCAACCATGGCTTCCGCCATGCGCGTCCGCTCCTCGGCCCGCCCGTTGTCGACGTGGACCGGCCAGTTGACGAGCACGGCCAGCGGAACGATCGCGACCAGCGCGTAGACCTCCGGCTGAATCCGTGTCGCTTCCGCCTGAAAGGAGAAGCCGCGGGATCTCTTTTGGGGCTGTCGAGTGTCCGTCGCGTCCGCCTTCCGGCGGAAAATCTGCCAGATCGCCTCACCCGCTTTCCCCGCACCCATGCAGAGCGGCACCAGCATCGGCAGACGATAGCGCTCGGCCATGAAGAAAATCGCCACCGCGATCGCGTACACGGGCACGAACGATGCCCAGACGACGTATTCGTAGCGGCGCTCCGCCGGCGCACCGATGATCAGCCCGACGAGCCCCAGTGGAATGAGCAGCCACGGGCCGACGAACAGCAGGGCCAGCAGCGTGCGTTCGTCGTATGCGTAAAAGGAAAAACTGTTGTTCAACGTGATGAACGCGCCATTGAAGACGTATCCGAGCTTCCGCGCGAACAGCGCCAGCGCCTGCCCGGGATGCAGCCGGATCCACGTCCAGCCGAGGCCGTAGAAGTAGGCGGAGACGTCCGCATCGCTCAGCGCGCGGCCGACCGACTCCTCCGCGATGCGCCGCGCGTCCTGCTGCTGTCCGGCCATGTTCGGCGTGATCCCGGGCACCGGGCGATACGTACCGTCGGCCTCGGCGTTGTTGCCGATATAGAAGTTGAGGCCGCCGTGGGACGACGCCGGCGACCAGTCGCCCGCGACGACGATGTTGCGCACGATCACGGGAGACAGCGCGAGCACGACGCCCGCCGCCATCATCGTCAGGGCACGCCACCGCTGCGCGACCGCCAGCAGCGCAAGGATCGCCACGCACGGCAGCAGCACATTCGGACGATTGAGTGTCTGCGTGCCGAGGGCAAGCCCGGACAGGGCAAACCACAGGAGCGGACGCGGTCGTGTCAACGCGAAGGCGAGAGTCGCGAGGGCGGCCGCGGTGAGGAACGGATCGAGCGCGGCCTGAAGGATCAGGACTTCGTGAAACGTGAACAGGCCCGTCAGCGCCGCCAGCACCGCCGCGATCCACGCCGCGCGCTCACCGTACCAGGCGCGCGCGCCGGCGAAGATCAACCACACGGCTGCCGTCCCGAGCGCGACCTGCACGAGGCGCACGGCGAGCAGCGCGCCGGAGAACGAGAAGATCGCCGCGAGCACGTAGATGTAGAGCGGCGAGACGACGTAGAGGCCGGGGGCAAGCGAGCGGTTGCCGGCCAGCACGCGGGACGCAAGATTGGTATAGATGGTGGTGTCGAGCCCGGCGTCGGCTTGCAGCAAGGGATGGTCGCGCAGTTGCAGCACCACGATCAGCTTCACGATGAGGACCGCGGCGAGAAACAGCGGCAGTGGATGACGTCGCACGCCGCGCTACCGTGCTCCACCCGGACAGTGCGAGGTGTCGACCATCGGCGCCGCCGCACCGTCCACGGCATCGCATGACATGCCGCGATTATATGAAGAAGGACAGCCACGTGACGTTTGCGTACCCCGCGAGTCCGGCAGGGCCGGTGATCGATCGGCTTCACGGCGTTGCCGTTGTGGATCCCTACCGCTGGCTCGAACAGGCGGACAGCGTCGAGACGCGCGCGTGGGTCGACGCGCAGAACGCGCTGACGCGCGCGACGCTCGACGGTCCCGATCGCGACGTCCTCGTCCGGCGGCTCACCGCGCGATTCGATTTCCCGCGGACGCCCGCCCTGAAACGGCGCCGCGCGCGCTATTTCTTCTTACACAACACCGGCCTCCAGAACCAGGCGGTGCTCTTCGCACAGGACGGCGCGAGCGGTCCGTCGCGCGAGCTGCTCGATCCGAACGCGCTCAGCGCCGACGGCACGGTGGCGCTGACCGCGTGGTTTCCGTCGCACGATGGCTCGCGGGTCGCCTACGCGCTGTCGGGTGGCGGCAGCGATCGACAGACCGTTCGGGTCCGCGACGCGGCGACCGGCGTCGACCTCACGGATCGACTCGAGTGGGTGAAGTTCGCCAGCATCGCGTGGCTCCCCGACAACACCGGCTTCTACTACCTGCGTTTTCCCGAACCGGGCACCGTCCCGCCTGACGACGAGCAGTATTTCGGCCGCATCTACTTCCACCGGCTTGGCGAGGCGCAGGCGCGCGATGCGCTCGTCTACGAACGTCCGGACCAGAAGGAGGTCGTGCCGCTCGTCGACGTCAGCGCCGACGGACGCTTCGTCGTGCTCACCGCCCAGCGCGGCGCCAGCGACGACAGCGAAGTGCACGTCATCGATCGCCACGCGAGTGCCGGGACAGCTCGCGCGCTGTTCACGGGATTCGACGCGGCCTACGCGTACGCTGGCGCCTGCGGATCCCGCCTCTATTTCAGGACGACGAAGGACGCGCCGCTCGGCCGGATCGTCAGCGTGGACGCCGACCAGAGGCACGCGGCCCTTCGCGAGGTGGTGGCGGAGTCGGCGGATCGGCTGTCCGCCGCCGTCATGGCGCGCGATCGCCTCGTCGTCAGCTACCTGCACCAGGCCAGCGATCGGCTGCGCACGTTCACGCTCGACGGCGATGCGCGCGACGACCTCGCCTTGCCGGAGATTGGTTCGGTCCCGAGCCTCGACGCCGAACCGGACGCCGACGAGGTGCTGTTCACGTTCGTGTCGTTCGCGTCGCCGCCGACGGGCTACCGGGCGCTGAACGGACGCGTGGAGCGCTTTCCGGATTTTGCGCGCTCCGATCTTCCGCGCTCCGATCTTCCGCCTGAAGGCGGAAGCTACGGTGAGGCATCTCTTCCGCCTGAAGGCGGAAGCTACGGCGGTCCGTCGAACGACGGCGCGGCGTCTCTTCCGCCTGAAGGCGGAACCTACCGGGATTCATCAAGTAGATCCGTCCTACCAACTGAATCCCGTACCTTCCGGCTTCAGCCGGAAGCCTCGGTCACCCGCCAGGTCTGGTATCCGTCGCGCGATGGCACGCGCGTCTCGATGTTCCTCGTTCACCGCTCCGGGATCCCGCACGACGGCAACCGTCCCGTGCTCCTCAGCGGCTACGGCGGCTTCAACATCACCCGCACGCCGGCCTACGACCCGGCCATCCTCGAGTGGCTCGACGCGGGCGGCATCTTCGCGCTCGCGAACCTGCGCGGCGGCGGCGAGTACGGCGAAGCCTGGCATCGCGCCGGCATGCTGGATCGCAAGCAGAACGTGTTCGACGATTTCATCGCCGCCGCGGAGTTCTTGATCGCCGACGGCTGCACGCGGCCGGGGCGCCTGGCGATCGAAGGCGGCAGCAATGGCGGACTGCTCGTCGCGGCCGTGATGGCGCAGCGCCCCGACCTGTTCGGCGCCGTCGTCTGCCGGGTGCCGGTCGCGGACATGCTGCGCTACCACCTGTTCACGGTGGGGCGCTTCTGGATTCCCGAGTACGGCTCCGCGGACGATCCCGACCAGTTCCGGTATCTGTTCGCGTATTCCCCGTATCACAACCTCCGCGACGGCGTACGGTACCCGCCGACGCTCGTGATGACGGCGGACACCGACGACCGGGTCGATCCCGGCATGGCGAAGAAGTTCGCGGCGCGTCTTCAGGCGGCCGGGTCGGGCGGACCGTATCTGATCCGCATCGAGAGCAGGGCCGGCCACGGCGCCGGCAAGCCGGTCGCCAAGCTCATTGAGGAAGACGCCGACATCCTGGCGTTTCTCCGGGTGGCGTTGAGGGACGACGGCTGAGCGGACGTTGCACTCGTGCTACAGTCGCGCGCGCATGCTGATCCTCGCGCTGCTCTTCCTGCTGCAGCAGGCGCCCTCGACGGCGCGTGTGTGGAGCGGGCGGAACGCCGAATTCGAAGCCTACCTGCGCACCGCGGCAATCGTCCGGATGCGCACGATCCATCTCGGCGTCACGCACCCGAAGCGCGCGTTCTTCACGCCGGGAGGCCTGGTCGATTCGGCCGCGTGGAAACCGCTGCCCCCCGGGTTCCGCCGCGGGTATTGGGAGAGCTATCAATCCGAAGTGGCTGCCTACGAGCTCGACAAGCTGCTCGATCTCGGGATGGTGCCGGTGGTCGTCGAGCGCAGGATCGACGGCGCGATTGGCGCGTTCGTGCTCTGGCTCGACGGCGTGCGAACGTGGGTGGAAGTGCAATCGGTGGTGAAGCCGTCGTCGTGGGCGCGGCAGCTCGCGCGCGTGAAACTGTTCGACGATCTGATCGGCAATCCCGATCGCAACAAGGGCAACCTGCTCGTGGATGCCGCCTGGAACCTGTATCTCATCGACCACTCGCGGGCGTTTCTGGACGATCGCGCGCTGCCGCAGCCGATCGACCACGTCGACTCGGCGTTGTGGGCGCGCATGGAAGCGCTCGACGAGGCGACGCTGGGCAGCGCGCTCGGCGCCTGGCTGAAAAAGTCGCAGATCAAATCCATGCTCGCGCGCCGCGATAAGATGGGCGCGGCGATTGATGCGCTCGTCAAGAAGAACGGGCGCGCCGCCGTCTTCGCCTGGTGACGATGCCAACAGACCTCAAGATTCCCGCGACCGGTTCTCTCGATTTCCTCGCGCTCGGCGCGCTCATTCATCGACTCGACCCCGGCGTCGTGCCGTTCCGCAAGGCCCAGACCTGCACGGTGCACGTGAGCGGAGGCGAATTCAACTGCGCCGCCAACCTCGCCGATGCCTTCGGGATGCGCACCGCGATCGCCACCGCCATGGTCAAGTACCCGATCGGCGAGCTGATCGGCGGCCAGGTGCGGGCCATGGGCGTCGCGCCGTACTTCAAGACGTTCGATCACGACGGGGTTCGCGGCCCGAACATGGCGGCGGTCTACAGCGACCGCGGCTTCGGCGTCCGCGCGCCGGTCGTGTTCTACAACCGCAGCAACGAAGCGGCGGCGCTCCTCAAACCCGGCGACTTCGACTGGAACGGGATCTTCAAGGACGGCGTTCGCTGGTTCCACAGCGGCGGGATCTTCGCCGCGCTCTCGGAGACGACCGCCGAGCTGATCGTCGAAGCGATGCAGGCGGCCAAGCGCCACGGCGCAGTCACGTCGTTCGACCTCAACTACCGCGAGAAGCTGTGGTTCGCGTCCGGCGGCCTGTCACGCGCGCAAACCGTCCTCGGCCGCATCGTCGAACACGTCGACGTGCTGGTGGGCAACGAAGAAGACCTCCAGAAGGGCCTCGGGATCCGCGGGCCGCAGGTCGCGGCCGCGTCGAAGCTCGATCCGAGCGCGTTCTTCGGGATGATGGAAGACGTGCTCGCCAGGCACCAGAACTTGAAGGCGGTCGCGACGACGCTGCGCGAAGTGCACTCCACGAACCGGCACACGTGGGGCGCTGTGGCGTGGGTCGGCGGCGAGACGTTCGTCTCGCCCACCTGCGAGCTGGACGTCTACGACCGCGTCGGCGGCGGTGACGGCTTCGCGTCCGGGTTCTTCTACGGGTTGATGAGCGGAGACTCGCCGGAACAGGCGGTGCGGCTCGGCTGGGCGCACGGCGCGCTGATCACCACGTTCCCCGGCGACACGACGATGGCGAGTCTCGAGCAGGTGCGCGCGTTCGCCAGGGGCGGGTCAGCGCGCATTCAACGCTGACGCGTCCTGATCGCCGCCGGGCCGTGAGACGTGGCGCGCGTGAAACTCGACGACGCGATCCATACGAAAAACGCAATCGCGCGCCGCGCGGTCTTGAGACGTGATCGGGGACGCCCTTGCTGCCGGGTGTTCAGACCCGCCGACCCGCCTACTTGAAAATCCCCTTCAACCTGCGTCCGAGCGAACCAAAGAAGCCCTGCACGGCGCGCTTGATCTGCTGCTTCACCGTGCCGCGGTGAATGGGACACAGGCGCGACGGGATCTCGTCGCCCTCCTTGAAGTATTCGGTGTAGGTCGGGCACTCCTCGACGGGTTTCAGGTACGAGACGCGGCACAGCATCTCTTCCCGGAGTCCAGGCGGGACGGTGAATTCGCGCGCGGGGCGGCGCCGTACCGCGGCCCGCATGAACTCGCTCCAGATCGGCAGCGCGTAGCGTGCGCCGTAGCCTTCGCGTCCGATCGTCGCCGGTTGATCCATCCCGACCCACACGCCCGCGACCAGCGACGTGCTGAACCCCACGAACCATGCGTCCTTGAAGTCGTCGGTGGTGCCCGTTTTGCCGCCGGACGGAAAGCGGATGCCGAACGTCGTGCGGGCGGCGCTGGCCGTGCCGCGATCCATGACGTCCTGCAGCATCGACACCATCTGATACGCGACCTGCTCCGGGATCACGCGGTCGGTCCGGGCCGGGTTGTCGAAGGCGACGGCGCCGTCCGCGTCGAGGACGCGGGTCAGGCCGCGCGCACGCACCGCGCGGCCGCCGTTGGGAAACATCGAAAACGCCGCGGTGAGTTCGAGCGGCGTCACGAGGCCGGTGCCGAGCGAGAGCGATGGCACATCCGGGAGATCGTGGAGGCCGACGTCGGTCGCGAGGCGCAGCACCGGGCGCGTCCCGACGCGCTGCTGCAGCAGCGTGGCGGCGCGGTTGTTGGACTCGATCAGCGCGGCGCGCAGCGTCAACGCGTCCGCGGCATCGTCCGTGGCGTTGCGAGGCGTCCACTCGTCGGGCCCTTGCGGCGCGATCGTCGCCAGCCCGTTCAGCACGCTGACCGGCGAATAGCCGCTCTGCAGGGCCGCGGCGTACAGGAACGGCTTGAACGCCGACCCGGGCTGCCGCCGGCTCCGCCAGGCGCGATTGAATTGCGATTCGCGGAAGTCCCGTCCGCCGACCAGCGCCAGGATGTCGCCGGTGGCGGGATCGATGGCGACGAGCGCCGCCTGCAGCCTGGTCTCGCCAAAGCGGCGGAGGCCGCTCTCGACAGCGCGTTCGGCCGCCTCCTGCAGCTCCGGCACGAACGTCGTTTCCACGCTCCAGTCGGGCGGATGATCGCCGCCGAAGCGATCGCGGAACTGCTGGCGCAGGAACTCCTTCGCATATCCGGCGCGCGCCTCGGTCGCACCCGGATACGGCTTGATCCGGATCCGCGTCCGGAGCGCACTTTTCTCCTGGTCCGCGCTGATGAAGCCCTCCTCGCGCATCCGCTGCAGCACGACGTGGCTGCGGTCGATCGCGCCATCGAGGTTCGCCCACGGTGACAGCGCCGACGGCGCGCGAATCAGGCCGGCGAGCAGCGCCGCCTCGGCGAGGGTCACCTGGCTCGCGGACTTGCCGTACAGGTTCCGCGACATCGTCTCGACGCCGTACACGCCGCCGCTCAGATAAATGCGATTGAGATACAGCTCGAGGATCTGCTTCTTCGACAGCTCCTGCTCGAGCAGCAGCGCGAGCACCGCCTCCTGCGCCTTGCGCCCGAGCGTGCGCTTGTTGGACAGGAACAACGTCCGCGCGAGCTGCTGCGTCAGCGTGCTCCCGCCCTCGGCGCGGTTGCCGGAGCGCGCGTCGCGATAGAGCGCGCGGCCGAGACCGATCGGATCGATCCCGATGTGGTGAAAGAACCGGTGATCCTCGACGGCAATGACGGCGTTCCGGAGGTCGGGCGCGATCTCGTTCAGCGACACGTCGCGCCGCTGTTCGTCCATGCGAAACCACGCGCGGCCGTCCGCGGCGTAGAACCACGTGTCGCCGACGCCGCGCCGCAGCTTGTGCACGGCCCATCCCTGCCGCATCGTCCACACGACGACGATCGCCGTCGCCGCGACGAGGCAGGCGAACAGCACCGCCGCGACGCGGTCCTGCACTCGGCGGTTCAGCAGCGTCATCTGGGGAGCGCCGGACGGCGGCGTGCGTCGAGCACGAGCGAGAGCACGACGTAATAGACGGGAAACGCCAGCGATGCGATCCAGAGCCAGCGCGGCGGCGTGGGCAACCGCCAGATGATCGCCGCCACCATCACCGCCCAGAGGGCGCCGAAGGTCACGGTGAACCGACGCAGTACTGGCGTTCGCGACGGATAGACGTAGCCGATCCGGACGAACACGAGCGCGCTGAGGATCAGCAGGACGACGGCGCTGGCCAGCGGGCTCGCGTCGAGCACGTACAGATAGAGCGCGACGATGTTCCAGTACGACGGGAAGCCGGTGAAAAAGTGATCGGCCGTCTTGGCGTCGGCCGACGTGAAACCGTACAGACTGCTCAAGAGCACCACCGCGACGATCACCAGCGCGTAGCGTGGAGGAAGAAAGCCGAAACGATCGAGCAACAGCATCGGGAGCACGACGAACGTCAGATAGTCGACGATGTCGTCGATGCGCGCGCCGTCAACGGAGGGCAGGACCGCTTTGACGCGGGCGAGCCGGGCGAGGACGCCGTCGGTCGAGTCGACGACGGTCGCGGCCACCATCGTGGCGAACGCGAGGCGAACCCTGCCCTCGAAGACCGCGCGGATGCCAACGAACGCGAGGATCGCGCCGCTCGCCGTATACGCGTGGACGGCGATGGCAGCCAGCGGAATACGGACGGGCTTGGCTTCCGCAACTCGCATCGTGTAGAATCACAACACATTCCAATCCCCAGCGGAGTGTCCTTTTTTCACCTAAAAGCCGCCGCCTGAACGTGTTCAAGGCGGGAGGTCTGTAAAAGGCGACCGTGCCGTGTCACGGTATCCGCTGGCGCAGCCTTCGTGGAACGGATCGCATTGTGGTGCCACCTCTGTTTCGACGTCCGCGTTTCTACGTCCCGGCCGCCCTGGTCCTCGCGGTAGCGATGGCGACTGGCGTCCACGTTGTCCGCACGCGCGGCCAGGCGCCCGAGCTCGCCTTCTCCGAGTTCCTGCACATGATCGAGCGCGGCGAGGTGGCGCAGGTGAAGTCCTCACCAGACGGCGTCGACGTCATCCTGCGCGACGGCCGTCGCGCGCATACCGTCGCTCCGGCGGAGTTCTTCGGCAACCAGGCCTTCGTCAGCGACCTCGCGCTGAAGCGCGGCGTGCGGATCGACGTGCAGGCGGCGCCGGAGCCGGGGTCGCTCAGCGGCGGCGCGCTGGCGCTCGCGATCGCGTTCCTCGCGCTGCTCGGATTCACGGTGTATCGCAGCACCGCCGGCCGCATCCATACCCCGGGCCGCGCCAAGCTGGCCGAGCGCGGCGACAACGTGGTGACCTTCCAGGACGTCGCCGGCGTCGACGAGGCGAAGGACGAGGTCAAGGAGATCGTCGACTTCCTCCGTCAGCCCGAGCGCTTTGCGTCGGTCGGTGGCCGCATTCCCAAGGGCGTGCTGCTCATCGGCCCTCCGGGAACGGGCAAGACGCTGCTCGCGCGATCGATTGCCGGTGAAGCAGGCGTGCCGTTCATCTTCGCGAGCGGGTCCGACTTCGTCGAGATGTATGCGGGCGTCGGCGCGGCGCGTGTGCGCCGGTTGTTCAAGGATGCGCGCCGCCACAAGTCGTGCATCGTGTTCATCGACGAGCTCGACGCCGTCGGCCGCAGCCGCGGTGGCAGCTCTCTCAGCCACGAAGAGCGCGAACAGACGCTGAACCAGCTGCTCGTCGAGATGGACGGCTTCGAGTCGACCCGCGGCATCGTCGTGATTGCCGCGACCAACCGGCAGGACATTCTCGATCCGGCGCTGCTCCGTCCCGGCCGCTTCGATCGCCAGGTGATGGTCGGCAACCCCGATCTCAAGGGGCGCGAGGCCATCCTCACCGTGCACGCGCGGAAGATTCAGACGGAAGGCGAAGTGAACCTGCGGTCGATCGCCCGCGGGACACCCGGCTTCTCGGGCGCCGACCTTGCCAATCTCGTGAACGAAGCGGCGCTGATTGCGGCGCGCGCCGGGCGCGAGCGCGTCGGCGACAGCGACATGGAGGCGGCGCGCGACAAGGTGTTGATGGGCGTGGAACGCCGCTCCGTCGTCCTCAGCGAGCTCGATCGCGTGAACTGCGCCTACCACGAAGCAGGCCACGCCGTCGTCGCCGCGCTGCTGCCGAAGGCGGATCCGCTCCACAAGGTCACGATCATTCCGCGCGGCCGCGCCATGGGCGTGACGATGCAGCTGCCGGAAGCCGATCGGCACACCTATACGAAGGGCTACCTGGAAACGCAGGTCGCGGTCCTGATGGGCGGGCGCGTCGCCGAGGAGCTGTTCATGGATCACATGACCAGCGGCGCCTCGAACGACATCGAGCGCGCGACGGACATCGCCCAGCACATGGTCTGCGAGTGGGGCATGTCATCGCTCGGCATGCGCGCGTTCCGGAAGCCGGGAAATGCGTTCGACCCCGACCGTCCGCACTCGCTCAGCGAGGCGACGGCGCGCCGCGTCGACGAGGAAATCCACAAGATCCTCGATGGCGGCTATCAGCTCGCCCATCAGCTGCTCGACCGCAACCGCAGCGCGGTGAAGGCGCTCGCCGACGCGCTGCTCGAACAGGAAGCGCTCGAAGCCGACGAGATCAAGGATCTGCTGGCGCGCAGCGGCGCGAGCACCATCCACTAAGCCCTCGACATCGTCGAGGGCCTCGACGACCGAAGCGGAATCGGCGGTCCTGCACGTCGCGTGCATCGCCGATCCGGACAGGCGTCCGCCTTCATCGCTGGGCTTCGCGGCGGTGGTGGTGCAGGCGGCCGGCTCTGATGAAGAGCCGACCTAGCTTCGGCTCACTTCGCTGCGGGTTCCGCGAGGCGCCGTTCGATCTCCGCGAGCGCCGCATCGATCTGCTTCTTTCTGATCGGATTGGTCGTCGCGGTGGCCTGCCGTGTGAGCTCTGCTTTCGCGAGCTTCAGTGACTCGATCTGCCGCAGCCGTTCTGGATCGACGGCTGGGGTCTTGCCATTGGCGCGACGGCGGCGATCCGCCTCGCGTTCTTCCATCTGCTCCTGGATCCGCGCGTCGGCGTCGACCAGGCCTTCTCCGGAGTCTCCCATATTCTAAGGATACAGAAGTCTGAACGGAGAATACAGACGCCAGCGCCCGTTCATGGCCGACCCGGTCTTTACACCTGGCGCGGCCGAGCGCGTCACCACGGCGATTGCCAGGCCGGCACGACAGGGCCGGCACGCCGAAAGAAGCGGCGACACACGCGCATAAGATAGTGCCGTGGCCAGGCGCACCGACGTGCTCGAACTGTTCCGGCCGGCCGTGGCCGAGTGGTTCCGCGCCTCGTTCGCCGTGCCGACGCCGCCGCAGGCGCAGGGCTGGCCGGCGATTGCGCGCGGCGAATCGACGCTCATCCTGGCGCCGACAGGCAGCGGCAAGACGCTGGCCGCGTTTCTGTGGGCCATCAACCGCGTGATGTTCGACACGCCCGCGCCCCGGGCAGCGGAGGCGACGGGCGGCCGCCGCCGCGTGCGGGTGCGCGAGGGCGAATGTCGCGGGCTCTACGTCTCGCCGCTCAAGGCGCTCGCGGTCGACGTCGAACGGAATCTTCGCGCCCCGATCGCCGGGATCGCCAACCGCGCCGCCGCGCGCGGCGACGCCTTGCACATGCCGGACGTCGCGGTGCGCACCGGCGACACGCCGGCGGTTGAGCGGGCGCGCTTCCAGCGCGAGCCCGCCGACATTCTCATCACCACGCCGGAATCGCTGTACCTGCTCCTCACCTCCAACGCGCGCGACGCGCTGCGATCGATCGACACGGTGATCATCGACGAGATTCACGCGCTGGTGCCGACCAAGCGCGGCGCGCACCTGGCGCTGTCGCTCGAGCGCCTGCAGGCGCTGACCGCCGCGCCGCCGCAGCGCATCGGCCTGTCGGCGACGCAGCGCCCTCTCGACGAAGTCGCGCGGTTCCTCGGCGGATCGGTCCCGAGGCGCAGCGCGCCGCCGCGCACGCCCGCGCCGACGGCGCGTCGCAAGTCCGAGCCGGTGCTCGCGGCGGATCCGGAGGAAGCGATTCACGACGAGTTCACCGCCGACCGCGCGGCGCCCGCGTATCGTCCGGTCACCATCGTGGACACGTCGGAGAAGAAGCGCCTCGATCTGCGCATCGAGGTGCCGGTCGAGGACATGGCGCGCATCGGCGAGCCCGAAGCGATCCCGAGCGGACCGGCATCGCAGGGCCCGGTGCGCACGACCATCTGGACGGCGATTCACCCGCGGCTCCTCGAGCTGGTGCTCGCGCACCGGTCAACCCTCATCTTCGTCAACAGCCGGCGCATCGCCGAGCGGCTCGCCGCGGCGCTGAACGAGCTGGCGGGCGACACGCTGGTGCGTGCGCACCACGGGTCGCTGGCGCGGCCGCAGCGCATCGAGATCGAAGATCGTCTGAAGGCCGGGCAGATCCGCGGACTCGTCGCGACCTCGTCGCTGGAGCTCGGCATCGACATGGGGGCGATCGATCTGGTGATCCAGATCGAGGCGCCGCCGTCGGTCGCGAGCGGCATGCAGCGCATCGGACGGTCGGGCCATCGTATCGACGCGCCGAGCCGCGGCGTCATCGTTCCGAAGTTCCGCGGCGATCTGGTCGCGTGCGCGGCAGTCGCGCGCGCCATGCATGACGCGCAGATCGAGTCGAGCCGCTATCCGAGGAACCCGCTCGACGTGCTCGCCCAGCACATCGTCGCGATGGTCGCGATGGACGACTGGGACGTCGACGCGCTCTTTCAGGCGCTCCGCTGCGCGGCGCCGTTCGCGGAGCTCAGTCGCACCATCTTCGACGGCGTGCTCGACATGCTGTCGGGGCGCTATCCGTCCGACGATTTCGCGGACCTCCGCCCGCGACTGACCTGGGATCGCGTCAAGAACAGCGTGACCGCGCGCGAAGGCGCCCGGCGCGTGGCCGTCGTCAACGGCGGCACGATTCCGGATCGGGGCCTGTACGGCGTGTTCCTGCGCGGCGAACGCGGACCCGGGGCGCGCGTAGGCGAGCTCGACGAGGAAATGGTGTTCGAGAGCCGCGTCGGCGAAACGTTCCTGCTCGGCGCCTCGACCTGGCGCATCGAAGAGATCACGCACGATCGGGTGATCGTCGTGCCCGCCCCCGGCGAACCCGGCAAGATGCCGTTCTGGAAGGCCGACGCCACGGGCCGCCCGCTCGAACTCGGCCGCCACATCGGCGAGCTCGTACGAAGCCTGCGGCAGATGCCGCCGGCCGCCGCGGTGCAGCGGCTCACCAGGCATCACGATCTCGACGCGCGCGCCGCCGAGAACCTGGTGCGCTATCTCTCCGACCAGGCCGCCGCGACCGGCGCGGTGCCCGACGATCGCACCATCGTCATCGAACGTACGCGCGACGAGCTGGGCGACTGGCGACTCTGCGTGCTGTCGCCGTTCGGCGGCCGGATCCACGCGCCCTGGGCCATGGCCGTCGTCGAGCGCGCCCGCGCCGAAACGGGCCTCGACGTCGAGACGATGTGGACCGACGACGGGTTCGTGGCGCGGTTTCCGGAGACCGACGCGCCG
The DNA here is from genome assembly GCA_013362195.1 of Acidobacteriota bacterium. Classification (GTDB taxonomy): domain Bacteria; phylum Acidobacteriota; class Vicinamibacteria; order Vicinamibacterales; family 2-12-FULL-66-21; genus QHWT01. The sequence continues at coordinate 14,964 of JABFWM010000202.1, read as the reverse complement.
CCCGACCCGGCGCTGCTGGTACCGGCGTCGGACGAAGCGGAAGCGCTCGTAGTGCGGCAGCTGGGAAGCACCGCGATGTTCGCGGCCAAGGTCCGCGAGGCCGCCGCGCGGGCGTTGCTCCTGCCGCGCCGCCGGCCCGGCGGCCGCACGCCGCTCTGGCAGCAGCGCAAGCGCGCCGCCGACCTGCTCGCCGTCGCCACCCGCTACGGCTCCTTTCCGATCATTCTCGAAGCCTATCGCGAATGCCTCCGCGACGTGTTCGACATCCCGGCGCTCGTCGACACGCTGCGACGGATCGAGCTGCGCGAGATCAGAACCGTGACCGCCGATTCGTCGATGCCGTCGCCGTTTGCCTCGGCGCTGCTCTTCGGCTACGTCGCCAACTACATCTACGACGGCGACGCGCCGCTCGCGGAGCGCCGCGCGCAGGCGTTGTCGATCGACCAGGCGCAGCTGCGCGAGCTGCTGGGCGACGCGGAGCTGCGCGAGCTGCTCGACGCCGACGCGCTGGCCGACGTCGAGCGGCAGCTGCAGCACCTCGACGAGCGGTATCGCGCGCGATCGACCGACGGCGTGCACGACCTGCTGCTCCACCTCGGCGATCTGACCCTCGACGAAATCCGCGCGCGATCGATCATCGACGCCGCACCCGCCGTCGACGACCTGCTGCGCGATCGCCGCCTCGTGTCGATCACCGTCGGCGGCGAGCCGCGGGTCATTCCGGTCGAGTACGCGGGACGCTATCGCGATGCCCTCGGCGTGCCGCTGCCAGTCGGCCTGCCCGCGTCGCTGCTGGAACCCACGCGCGACGCGGCGCTCGATGTGGCGCGGCGCTATGCCCGCACCCACGCGCCATTCACGACGAACGATTTCGCCGCCCGGTACGCGCTCGGCCGCTCGACCGCGGAAGCGCTGCTGCGGACGCTGGCGTCGGCCGGCCGTCTGCTCGAAGGGGAATTCCGGCCTGGCGGCAGCGGACGGGAATGGTGCGATAACGACGTGCTGCAGACGGTCCGCCGCCGATCGCTCGCGAAGCTGCGGAAGGAAGTCGAGCCGGTCGATCCGCCGGTGCTGGCCCGGCTCGTCACGTCGTGGCAGGGGCTCGTGCGCAGGCGCGCCGGCCTCGACGCGCTGCTCGATGCGATCGAGAACCTGCAGGGCGCGCCGCTGCCGGCCTCCATCCTCGAGTCCGAGATCCTCGCCGCACGCGTCGAGGGCTACACGCCCGCCGATCTCGACGCGTTGTCGGCCGCCGGCGAAGTCGTGTGGCGTGGCGTCGAACCCATCGGCGAGCGCGACGGGCGCGTCGCGCTCTACCTGACCGATCATCTCGCCCGCCTGTGGCGTCCCGGCGCCGTGACCACCGAGCCGTCCCCGCGCGAGGCCGCGATCGCCGCGCACCTGGCCAGGTACGGAGCATCGTTCTTTGCCGCGCTGCATGATGCCGCGGGCGGCGGCTATCCCGGCGAGACGGTGAATGCGCTGTGGGATCTCGTCTGGAAGGGCCTCATCACGAACGACACCTTCCATGCGCTGCGGGCCTTCACGCGTGCGCCCGAGCGCCGCTCGCGGAAGCAGGCGCGCGCCCGCACGTTCCGCAGCCGCCGCGTCGCGCCGCCCGCCGCCGAAGGCCGGTGGTCGCTGCTCGCGGAGCGTGTCCCGACCGCGGCATCGGACACGCACTGGTCCACGGCCACCGCCCAGCAGCTGCTGGCGCGCTACGGGGTGGTGACGCGCGACCTCGCGGCCACCGAAGGGATCGCCGGCGGCTTCGGCGCCGTCTACGACGTGCTCAAGGCGCTCGAGGATGCCGGACGGGTCCGCCGCGGCTACTTCGTCGGCGGCGTCGGCGCGACGCAGTTCGCGTTGCCGCCCGCGCTCGAGCTGCTCCGTTCGTTGCGCGACGCGCCCGACGAACCGGAAGTGGTCCTGATGGCGGCCACCGATCCCGCAAACCCTTATGGGACGACGCTGAAGTGGCCGGAGGCGCCGGCGGCAGAGGAAGCGGCCGGACGCGGGCCGACGCGGACGGTGGGCGCACTGGTCGTGCTCGTGAACGGCGCGCTGGCGGCCTATATCCCGCGTGGCGCACGACAGCTGCTGGTCTTTCTGCCGGAAGACGAGCCCGCCCGATCGATCACGGGACGGGCGCTGGCCTCGCGGCTCGCCATCCTCGCGCGCGACGAGGCGCGCGGAGGCCTGCTCGTGTCCGAGATCAACGGCCGCGATCCGCTGGAGCATCCCGTGACGCCGTTCCTGATCGAGGCCGGATTCAACGCCTCGGCGATGGGCCTGCAGATGCGCCGTCCGCCGGCAGTCCCCATCGAGCCGAGGGCCGCGCGTGCCTGAAGGGGACACCATCTTCCGCGCGGCGCGCACCCTCCATCGCGCGCTCGCGGGGCACCCGGTCGTCCGCTTCGAGTCGGTCTTCCCCGCCCTGACGCGCGTGCACGACGATCACCCGCTCACCGGACAAACGATCGAAAGCGTCACGGCGGCGGGCAAGCACCTGCTGATGCGATTCAGCGGCGGGCGCGTGCTGCGCACGCACATGCGCATGAACGGGAGCTGGCACATCTATCGCCGCGGCGAGCCGTGGCAGCGGCCGCGCCGCGACATGCGCATCGTTGTCGCCACCGACACGTTCGAGGCGGTCGGGTTCAACGTTCCGGTCGCCGAGTTTCTCGACGCACGCGGCATGGCGCGGCAGGAAGACCTGCGGCAGATGGGGCCCGAGCTGCTCGCCGACGACTTCGACGAAGACGACGCCGTCCGCCGCTTCCGCGAGCGCGGCGATCGAGAGATCGGCGACGCGCTCCTCAATCAGCGCATCGTCGCGGGAGCGGGCAACGTCTACAAATCCGAAGTGCTGTTCCTGTGCCGCGTCAACCCGTTCGCCCGCGTCGCCACCATCGACGACGACGCGCTGCGGCGGATCGTCGGCACCGCGCGGAAGTACCTGCGCGCCAACGTCACCGATCCCCGAGGCGGAATCGTGACCTACACGGGCTACCGGCGCACCACCCGACGCGCCGACCCCGGCGAACGCCTGTACGTCTACGGACGCGCACGGCAGCCGTGTCGGAGATGCGGAACGCGGATTCGGGTGAAGGCGCAGGGCCCGCACGCCAGGCTGACGTATTGGTGTCCGGCGTGTCAGAACACCGGTTGATTGACGGGGACGCCTCTTCGAGTTCGTGCCGGCTGAAGGCGCGCCGCCGTACCGCACGTGCCTGCGGGATCTGAAGACCCGGCCTGCACCAAGGACGTGTCTGCTACCGCTGCTTGACCACGAAGTGCGTCGTCCCGTCAGCACGCGGGATGCGCTCGACGTACAAGCGCGCAGCCGATGACGAAAGCGACGCGGGCGCGATGGAGTACCGGCCCGTCGACCCGACGATGCCGTCGATCACTGCCGGTGCCGCACCATGCATGTCGCACGTCTCCGACGGCGCGCTCGCGGCGGCGAAGTAATCCTCGAAGACCATCGGCGACTCGTTCGGTGCGGAGGCGAGCGTGTCGCTGTCGGCCGATGCGGACGCGAGCGGGTCTCCTTCCTGCAGCGGATCGGGCACGCGCCAGTCGTGGCGGCAGGCGTCAGTCGCGAGCTTCCCGCTCAAGCGACAGATCGCCACTTTCTCGACGTCTGCCGGCGGCGCGTACCACGCCGGTTTGTCACCGGCGGTCGCCTTCTTCATGAACTGCGCCCAGGCGGGTACTGCGACGACGCTCGCGAACCCGCGATTCATGATCGGGGTCGGCCGATCCATGCCGAACCAGACGCCGGCCACGAGGCGCGGCGTGTAGCCGATGAACCAGGCGTCGGTGTAATCGTCGGTGGTGCCGGTCTTTCCCGCCGCCGGGAGGCGGAACCCCGCGGCGCGCACCGGCGTCGCGGTCCCGGACTGAATCACGTCGGCGAGCATGCTCGACATCAGAAACGCCGTCGACGCGTTCAAGACCGGCCGCCGCGACGGCGCCGCCTCCCAGAGCGTGCGGCCGCTCCTGTCCTCCACGCGCACGACGAGATGCGGCGCCACCGCGATCCCTTGATTGGCGAAGACGCCATACGCCGACGTCAGTTCCAGAAGCGTCACGCCGCCGGTGCCGAGCGCGAGCGACGGCACCGAAGGCAACTGCGACGCGATGCCGAGACGCTGCGCGTAGTACTCGGTGACGCCGAGCCCGACCTGCTGCAGCAACTGCGCGGCGGCGCGGTTGCTCGAGATTTTCAGGGCGGATCGCAGCGTGTACTCCGGCTGTTCGTGCTCGCCGCCGGGCAGCCACGGCCCCTGCGCGGTCATGATCGGCTCGTCGAGGTTCCGCAGGATCGATCCGGGGGCGTAGCCGCGCTCGATGGCCGCCGCATAGATGATTGGCTTGAACGCGGATCCGGGCTGGCGGCGGGCCTGCGTCGCCCGATCGAAGCTGCTGGCCGCGAAATCGCGTCCGCCGACCACGGCGCGCACTTCGCCGGACGCGGGGTCGATCGCCACCAGGCTGCCCTGCAGATCGCGCGCTCTCGGGTGGACCTTCACGATCTGCGCGATGCGCGCCGCAATGGCGCGCTCGCCGTCGCACTGCATCGCCGGGTCGTAGGCCGTGTAGACGCGCAGCCCTCCGGTCAGCACCTGCGCGCCGCCAAATCGCTGCATCAGCTCGCGCCGTACTTCCTCCTGGAAGTACTGGCCGCAGCCCCGCCCGTCGAGCGACGCCGCCGCAGTGACCGTGGCCGGCGCGCTGCTCGCGCGCAGCGGGCGCACGATCGCTTCGTGATACTCGTCGTCGCTCAGGTGCCCGGCCGTCCGCATCAAGCGCAGCACGAGGTTGCGCCGCGCCAGCGCGCGTCTCGGCGCCGCCGACGGCGAGTAGCCCGACGGCGAGCGGACGATCGCGGCGAGCAGCGCCGCTTCGTGCGGCTGCAGCGCCGACGCGGGTTTGCCGAAATAGCCGCGCGACGCGGCTTCGACGCCGTAGTAGCCGTCGCCGAAGTACACGGTGTTGAGATAGGCGGACAGGATCTCCGCTTTCGAGTAGCGTTCCTCGAGCCGCACCGCGAGCACCGCTTCGCGAATCTTCCGGCTGAAGGTGCGGGCCGGCGTCAGCTGCTCGGCCCGCGCGAGCTGCTGGGTGATCGTGCTGCCGCCCTCGAGGATGCGGCCCGCCCGCCAGTTGCGCCACGCGGCTTTCACGATGCGCATCGCATCGAGGCCGCGGTGCGAGAAGAAGCGGCGATCTTCGACCGCGAGAAATGCATGGACGAGGTGCGGCGACATGCGGTCGAGGGGCACGTCGATGCGCTGCTCCATGTAAAAAGAGAACGCGGGATGGTTCTGGCGGTCGTACACGATCGTCGCCTGCGGCCGGGGCGCGAGGTGCGCGAGCTCGGCCGCGCGCTCCAGCTCTCCGGCGAACCGCCACGCGAGCGCAAGCGCCGCGAGCGATCCCGTCCACACGATCACGGCGGACGTGAGCACGGCCGCAAGAACAAGTCGTCGTCGCATCGCCACGCGCGCTGGGAAGGCAACGCAGGTGCCAGCGCGCATGGTTTTCAAACGGAGATTTGGCCGGCCTCAATTGGTGGCGCGGGTCACATTCGCAGCTCGGCAACGCTAAGGGGCGGTGGAAGTACGTAGCGCGCTACATATGCAGGGCTGGTCTGAAGACCGCTCTGCACCCGGCGGCCCGAGCTGCGGACCCGGCGTTCTTCAGGCACCTCTGCAGAGGCGCCGGGCGTGAATGCCGCCTCTACTGGATCGTGTCGCGCATCTTCTCCGACCACGCGCACAGTGCCTCGATATCGGTCGCCGAGAGCTTGGCCTCGCGGTGCATCCACACGTACTTCGGCATCGGCATGCGGCCCCGCCTGGTCAGGCTGCAGATGCCGCCGAGCAGCTTGTCCTGATCGTCGGGATCGATCGAGGTCCATTCCGAGTAGTTGAAGTGATCGCGGCCCTCGCGGACATCGTAGGCGAGCAGCCACGAGATCGGCGCGATCTGGCTGTACACCGGCCATTGCGTCTCGTTCGAGTGGCAGTCGCGGCAGGCGCGACTGAAGATCTTCGCGACCGCTGGCGTCGCGTGTGCCATCAGGTTGGCGGACGGATTCGACGCGGGGTTGCTGCGCGCCGGCCGGACAAGCTGGATGGCGATGAAGAGGACGAGGATCGACACCAGGAACCAGCGGAGGTACCGGGCTGCGCGCATGGGCTGAGAGGCTATTCCCGCCAGGGGCTTTTCCAGACGCGCCACCATGACGCGCTGTCGAGGCCAAGCTCGTTCCACCACGCATCGAGCGCGCGCCGGTCCGCGCGCGCGATCGCATCCCGCGACGCCGCGGCCGGCGGCGGGACCAGGGTGGCGAGCCGATCGTATACCGTCGTGCGCTCCTCGGCACGCCCCCTCGACAGCAGGTGCCAGAGGGTCAGGCCGTCGCGTGGCCGCGCCGCCGCCAGCAGCCGCTGCAGCGCCTCGGCCCGCCGCGGATCGGCGGGGGCAGTGAAGTCGAGCACCGGCAGTGCCTGCTCGAAGGCGGCGGGCGCGTCCGCAAAACGCGGCGTGCCGGGACCGAACCCGGGGCGCGTCGCGCAGACGGCGCCGGCCGGAATGAACGACTCGCGGCCGTCGTACTCGAATGCGACCCACCCGTGGGTCACGCGAATCATGCCTCCGCCGGACGCGTCGACGTCGAGGGTGTACGCGCACCCGAGATCGATCGCCGTGGCCGAGGGCGTGTTGACGAAGAAGGAGCGCGCCGGCGCCCAGATCTGCGCGGCGATGCGGCCGCGGTCGAGCGCCATCCGATGTTCGCCCGGACGCGATCGCATCAACCGCAACCGGCTGTTGGGCTCGACGTCGACCCGGCCGATCTGGCCGACGGCAATCCGCGCGCGCGACTCCGAGTCCGTCGTGAGCACCTGACCGGCCGCGAGGCGCGATGGTCCGTCCACCGGCGCCCCGGCAACCGCGGGCGTTCCCGCCAGCGTTTGCACCGCCCACGGGTCCGCGTTCCGCGACGCCGACGCCAGCCACGCCGCCGAGATCACGAGCATGAGCGACGCCGCGGCGGTCAGCGCCGGCAGCACGACGCGCCACACGCGGTGGCCGCGGGCGCGCACCGGCAGCGGCGGCAGCGTTCCGCGATGCGCGTAGGCCGCCAGCAGCGCCTCGAGACGCGCGATCTCCGGATCGGGCGCCCCCGTCGCGCTCCACAGATACCCGTCGCGCGTCCGATCGTCGCTCATCGTCGCAGCTTCTCGCGCAGCAGCTTCATGCCGCGATGCAGGTTGACGCGCACCGACGCGGGCGTCAGCCCGGTGCGCGACGCAATCTCCGGCCCGCTCAAGCCTTCGACAAGACGCAGGACGAGCGTCTCGCGATACGCCTCCGGCAGTCCGCGAATCGCGTCCAGCGCCGCGCGCGCCTCGGCGCGCTGCGAGGGATCGTCGGCGACCGGGACATCCTCGGGCAGTTCGACGAAGTCAGTCGGACGGCGGTGAAAATCCATGGCGCGATTCCGCGTGATTGTCACGAGCCAGCCGCCGAACGCCGCCGGATCGCGCAGGTCGTCGAGGCGCCGCCACGCCATCAGGAAGACGTCCTGCACGAGATCTTCGGCGTGCTCGGGACCGACGCGCGCGAGCAGCAGTCCATGCACGACGCGCGCATAGCGCTCGTACAAGGACGCGAACGCGCCGCGGTCCCCGTCGCGCGCGGCCGACACCAGCCGGCCGTCGTCAGCGGCGTGGGCCGCCACAAACCGTTCGGTGTGGGGCGCCACCGGAATGGCTGTCGAGCCGTCTGCCACGAACTCCAATGTGGTAAGGACGTCCGCCATCGCGAACCGTTAACGGCTCAGGGCTCATCAGGGCTTCCGGCTCAGGGCTCATCAGGGCTTACGACACAGGGCTCAGGCAATAAGCTGTAAGCCCTAAAGGCCCGTGAGCCATGAGTCATAAGCCATAAGCCGGTGTAAGCCGTGGGCCCTAAGCCCGTAGCCCTTTATAATGTCTCATCCAGCAGAGGCTCCCCAACGGAGGGTTCATGAAGCGTGTGATGAAGATCTGCGCCGTCGCGCTGCCGGTCCTGGCGCTTGCGACGGCCCCGCTGTCCGCGGACGTGAAGACGAAGGATCGGTCCCAGTTCAAGCTCGAGGGCATGCTCGGACGGATGATCAATATCTTCGGCGGCAAGGCTGCCAAAGAAGGGATCGTCGGCACGACCGCGGTGAAAGGCAACCGCAAAGCGACCCTGAACGAGTCGACCGGGCAGATCGTGGACCTCTCCGAAGAGAAGGTCTACGACCTCGACATGAAGAAGAAGACCTATACGGTCATGACGTTCGAGGAGATCCGCCGCCGCATGCGTGAAGAGGCGGAGCGCGCGAAGCAAGAAGCGGACAAGGCCGAGAAGGAAGGGAAGGAGCAGCCCGAGCCGCAGCCGGAACAACCCGCCAAAGAGCTGGACGTCGATTTCGACGTGAAGGAGACGGGACAGAAGAAGCAGATCGCCGGCTACGACACGCGCGAAGTGGTCCTCACCGCCACGGTCCGCGAGAAGGGCAAGACGCTCGAAGACGGCGGCGGGCTGGTCATGACCACGAACGAGTGGCTGGGTCCCGTGATTCCGGAAATGAAGGAGCTCGCGGAGTTCGAGCTCAAATACGCGAAGCAGCTCGCCGGCCCCGAAGCGGTCGCCGCCGCGCAGCAGCTGGCCGCCGCCATCGCGATGTTCCCGCTGATGAAGGACGCGATGGCGCGGATGCAGAAGGACAGCGCGAAGCTCCAGGGCACGCCGCTCGAATCGACGACGGTCTTCGAGGCGGTGAAGAGCAAGGAACAGCTCGCGCAGGCGCAGCAGCAGCAGAGCAGCGGCGGGAGCGGCGGCATCGGCGGCATGCTGGCGCGCAAGATGATGAAGCGGGAAGAGCCGAAGGCGCGCGGCACGATCGTGACGCTGCACAACGAGTATCTCGAGGTGTCGAAGAGCGTCGACGCGTCGGACCTCGCGATCCCGCCGGATTTCAAACAGAAGAAGTAGCGACGCGCGGCAGATAGATCGTGAAGCGGGTGCCGCGGCCCGGATCGGACGACACGTAGATCCAGCCGCCGCTCTGCTTCACGATGCCATAGGCCGTGGCCAGCCCCAGCCCGGTCCCTCTCCCCTGCTCTTTCGTCGTGAAGAACGGCTCGAAGATGTTGCGCCGCACATCGTCGGACATGCCGGTGCCGGTGTCCTCGACTGTCAGGCACACGTAGGGCCCCGGCACGATTTCGGCAAGGCGGCCCGCACACTCTTCGCCGACCTCTTCGTTGCGGGTGCGCACCGACAGCCGGCCGCCCTGCGGCATCGCGTCGCGCGCGTTCGCGGCGAGATTCATCAGCACCTGTTCGATCTGACCGCGATCGGCGCACACGTCGCCAGTCGTGGGATCGAGATCGAGCGCGACGTCGATGTCGCTGGTCACCAGGCGCGTGATGAGCGACGCGATCCCCTCGACGACGGCATTGGGACTGAGCTGGCGCGGCTGAAGGACCTGCCGCCGGCTGAACGCGAGCAGCTGCCGCGTGAGCGCGGCCGCGCGTTCGGCGGCCCGTTTGATTTCGATCACGTCCGGCCGCGCCGGACTCTCCGGGCCGATAGTGTCGAGCACGAGATCGACGTACCCGAAGATCGCCGTCAGGACGTTGTTGAAGTCGTGCGCGATGCCGCCCGCGAGACGGCCGATCGCTTCCATCTTCTGAGCTTCCCGCAGCGCCTCTTCGCGGCGTGCGGCCTCGTCGTCGGCCACGCCGCATTGTAGCGCGGGCGATATGCCGGCGGCCGCACCGGCCCGGACGGATGACGCGCCGCCCGGGCGGTGCCGCACGGCGGGCGACCGCCGATTCCGTCGTCTACTTCCGGCGCTCGCTCTTCACCAGCGCCGTCATCACCTGGCCCTGCTCGTATCCCGACAACCGGTCCGCGGCCTCGAGGTACGCATCCTTCAGATCGCCCGTCAACACGTGCGTGGTGGCGACGGTCTGCAGCACTTGCGACAGGTCGTAGCCCGACATGTCGCGCGCGGACCGCAGGACGGCCAGCACCGTGTCGTGACTGGCGTCGGGACGGCGCGCGGCCGCCTCGAGCACCTGGCGGCGCTCGTAGTTCGAGCCGATGCGGTTGGCGGCCTTGAAGAACGGCGCCCGCGCGTTCCCCTCGATGCCGCCCTTCTGCAGCACCTCCTGCAGGAACTGCGACGTCTCGTAGGCGCTGCCCATGTCGCCGGCGTGATTGAGCGCTTCGACGATCGTCCCGGCCTCTGGCGTGCCGCGGAGCGACGCGCGCAGCACCTGGTGCCGTTCATAGTCGCTGCCGATCGATCCAACCGCCTTGAAGAACAGCGGCCGCGTGCGGTCGTCGAGCGCCTGCTGCCGGAACAGCTGCTGAAGCAGCTGCGACAGCTCGTAGTCGGAATCGATGGACGACGCGTTCGCCAGAATCAACGCCGCAATCGAGGAGCTGACCGGCCCCTTGTCGAGCATCTTCGAATAGACGCGGCGCAGCTCGTAGTCGGAGCCGATGTGCGTGGCCGCGTTGAAGTACGCCGTACGCGACGCCTCGTCGGCCGGGAGCTTGTCGGCAATCGCAATCAGGAGCGTCGCCAGCTCGTAATCGGAACTGACCTCGCGTCCGGCCTGGTTGAGCACCGCGCGATACTGATCCGGCGTGAGCGTCGCCTGCTTCAGCAGCTCGGTGAAGTAGATCCGCTTGACGTAGCCGCTGTCGATGCGGCCGATTTCCGCGAGCACCGCGTCGGGTCCGCCCGACTTGAGATACCGCGCGACGCGGCGTTCGGCGCCGATGCCGGTGTTGCGGACGAACTTCGGAAGGTTCGCGCGCAGCCACTCGCGGCCTTCCGGCTCGTACGGACGCTCCGACCCATTCACGTAGTAGCGGCGCTGCAGCTCACCGCCGCGCTCGGCGATCTCGACCGTGTGCCGCCCGATCCACGCCGCGTCCGAGATCTTCAGGGAGCCGCCCGACGAAATCTCGCGGACGTCCGTGTCGTCGTCGGTGAACTCGAAGCGTCCGCGATAGCTGACCGAGAGCTTCTCGCCGTTGCTGGACCACACCCAGTTGCCCGACGAGTCGTCCTGGTGGTGGCTGATGCTGACGCTCTGCCGCCTTTTGCCCCCGTCCACCGCCGCCAGCGCGGGTGCCGAACGTGCCAGCGCGTCTGCCTGCGTCTGCAAGGCCGCGTGCTCGCGGGCCAGTGACTCGGACGCAAGGACGGTTGCGGCGTCGAGCCGCGCCTTTTCGCCGAGCGCGGACGCCATCTGCACGTCGAGCGCCGCGACGGCCGGGCCGATGTTCTCCAGGCCGGCCGCTGCGGCATGCGCCAGGTCGGCGTCGAGCGCCGCGAGCGCCGGCGCGTGGTCGGCGAGCGCCGCCAGCGTCGCGCCGCGTCCGGGCAGCGGCTGCGCCGCCAGCATCGCCTCGCTCTGCGCCCGCAGCACGTCGTCGTCGAATGCGTGGCCGAGACGCTGGTCGAGCAGCGCTTCGGCGGGCCCCGCGAGATCGCCGAGGAACGGATGGAAACGCAACGCCTCGACCGCGGCGTGCAACGCCGCATCGGCCTGCGCGAGCACCGGCAGCACATCGTCGCCGTGGTACGGGACGATCGGTCCGGGAACGGGCGCCGCGTGGTCCTGGCGATCGATCGACTGCGCCGTCGCCTGCCGCAGGCCGTCCGCGCCCAGCGCAATGCCGCAGAGGAGCACGAGCGCGACGCTGCCCGCGAGCCACGCCGGCCCGCGGCCCGCGTGTGAGGGCGGCGCGCCAATCAAGCGGCGGACGCGATGCAGCAGCGATCCACCGGTCGCCGCCATCGCGAAATGATGATCCGTCGAGCGCAGCGACTCGAGATCGGCCAGCGCGTTCGCATACGCGACCGGATCGCCGCAGAGGCTGACGGCAAGATCGTCGCAGCAGTGCTCGCGTTCGGCGCGGATGCGGTGCGACAGCCACCACACCGCCGGATGGTAGAAGAGCAGCGTTTCCACGAGCGTCTGCAGCAGGTTCACCAGGTAATCGTGACGGCGGATGTGCGCGAGCTCGTGCGCGAGGATGGCCTCGAGCTGCGGCATCGGCAGGCCCGCGAGCGCCGTCGCCGGCATCAGCACCACCGGCTTCAACCAGCCGATCACCGTCGGAACGTCGACCAGCGTCGATTCGAGCAGGGAGATCGCCCGGCGGATGTGCAATCGGCGCGACAGCCGAGCGGCCATGCGCTGCAGCGGCTCACCGGCGATCTCCGTCCCATGCGTCCGGAGACGCTGAATCCACAGCCATCCGGTCAGCAGCCGCAGGGTCAGCAGCAACACGCCGCCCACCCAGATCGCAATCGCGATCGGAATGAACGGCTCGAAACGCGTTGACAGGTTCGGCCTCGGCCTCTTCAATGCGAATGACGATGCGCCGGGCGCGCTGGCGACGCCATCGCGAGCCTTCCAGCGGTCCGCCTCCGCCGTGCGCGTGGACGACGATGCAGGCCCGATGGGTGGTGTGCTGCGAGAGGACGATGCTGAATGGACGTCCGCACGTGTCGCGGCCGCGTGCGGCGGCGGCGTCGCACGGGTCAACGCCGTCCACGTCTGCACGCCGGTGACGACGGGCAGCGTGAGCATCAGCGCGAGGCCGATCGCGGACACGACATAGCGCACGTCCGCCGCGCTGCGCCGGAGCGTCAGCAGGACGAGCGCGGTGAGCGCGCCGATGAGGGCGCCTTGCCAGACGAAATGCAGCAGCGCCCAGCCCACGGCCTGCGCGGCCGGCTGGCGCAGCACGGCATCAATCCCGGTCATCGCGGGCCTCCTTCTCCTGGCGGGCGTTGTCGAGGATGCGGCGAATCTCGCGGAGCTCGTCGGGTGAGGCGCGGCGCGAGGCGAGCGCCTGCAGCACGAGCTTCGCCGCGGATCCGCCGAAGGCGCGGTCGAGCAGATCACGGACGAGCTGTCGCTGCGTCTGCTCTTCCGTAAGCCGCGCACGATACACGTGCGTGCGGTCGCGTTCGTCGCGCTCGACGAGTCCTTTCTCCGTCATGATCTGCAGGAGCTTCAGCGCCGTCGTGTAGGCGGTGGGACGCTCGCGGCCGAGCACGTCGTGGACCTGGCGGACGGTGCTCGGGCCGCGCTCCCAGAGCACCCGCAGGATCGACAGCTCGGCGTCGGTGGGGCGCGGCGTTGGGACGCGGGGAACAGTGGCCATCTCGGTGCCGCAGAGTATCTACGAACTCTTTCGTAGTGTCAACGAAGAACTTCGTAGATATACGTAGTGGGATAATTCCGGGTTCAGAAGGAGATGCCGTGCAACCAGGAACGTATGCGAACTTCGAGACGACCGAGGGGAACTTCCGGATCCGGCTCCATGACAAGGAAGCGCCGAACACGGTGGCGAACTTCGTCGGCCTCGCCGAAGGCACGAAGGAGTGGCGCGACCCCGCCACGGGCGAACGCAAGAAGGCGCCGTTCTACAACGGCATCATCTTTCATCGCGTAATCAACGGCTTCATGATCCAGGGCGGCGATCCGCTCGGGCAGGGGACGGGCGGACCCGGCTACAACTTCGCCGACGAATTTCATCCGAAGCTGCGCCACGACCGCCCGGGCATTCTCTCGATGGCGAATGCCGGGCCGAACACCAACGGCAGCCAGTTCTTCATCACGCTCGGCCCGACGCCGCACCTCGACAACCGCCACTCGGTCTTCGGTGAAGTGGTCGAGGGACTCGACGTCGTCAAGAAGATTGGCGCGGTCCCGACGGGCCGGCAGGACCGGCCGGTGAAGCCGGTCGTCATCAACGCGGTCACGATCGAGCGAGTGGCGTGACGATCCACGTTCGGGCGCGCGTGGCCGTGACCCGCGCGCACCTCGCCGCCGATGAATCCTGACGGGGGCGCGGACGCGGCGCCGTTCGACGAACTCGTCGCGCGCGCCAGCCGCGGCGATCGGCCGTCGCTCGACACGCTCCTGCCGCTGGTCTACGACGAGCTGCGGCGGCTCGCCGCGCATTACCTGCGCGGCGAGCGGCCCGGGCAGACGCTGCAGCCGACGGCGCTCGTCCACGAAGCCTACCTGCGGCTGCTCAAAGATCGGCCGGATCGCTGGCGGAACCGCGCGCACTTCTGCGCGATTGCCGCGCACCTGATGCGGCAGATCCTGATCGAGCGCGCGCGGGCGCGCGACGCGCAGAAGCGCGGCGGCGGCGCGCCGCGCGTCACGTTCGACGAAGCGCTGCCGGTGACCGCGCCCGGCGGCCACGTCGATCTGATCGCCCTCGATTCGGCGCTCGAACGGCTCGCCGCGCTCGACGCCGATCACGCGCGCATCGTCGAGCTCCGCTACTTCGGCGGCCTCACGATTGAAGAGACCGCCGACGCCATGGGCACCTCGCCCGCGACCGTGAAGCGGCACTGGGCGCTCGCCCGCGCGTGGCTGGCGCGCGAGCTGCTCTGATGCCGGACTGGCCGCGCATTACCGCCCTGTTCCATGAAGCCGTCGGTCTGGCCCCCGACGCGCGTGACGCGCTGCTGCGGCGAGTGTCGGCGACCGATCCCTCCGCCGCCGCGGAGGTCCGCGGACTGCTGGCCGCGCACGATCGCGCCTGCGCCTTCCTCGAGACGCCGCCGTGGGCGGCGATGCCCGATCTGCTCCAGGACACCGGCGACGCCGTCCCCGATCTGACGGGCCGGCGCATCGGGCCCTACCGGATCGTCGAGCCGCTCGGGCGCGGCGGGATGGGCGTCGTCTATGCGGCCGAAGACACGCGGCTCGGACGCACCGTCGCGCTCAAGGCGCTGCCGCCCGCGTTCACGCGCGACGCGGTTGCGCGCGCACGGCTCGCGCGCGAGGCGCGCGCGGCGGCCGCGCTGTCGCATCCAAACATCGCCACCGTCTACGCGTTCGAGGAAATCGACGGCGAGGT
>JABFWM010000487.1 GCA_013362195.1 Acidobacteriota bacterium | reverse complement strand
GCTCCTCGCGGCACCGCTCAGCTGGGCCGCGGTGTTCATGGAACTGCCGCTGTGGGTATTTCTGCTGGCGGCGATTTCGCTCGTGCCGGCGGCGGGATTGATCGGCCATGCCACGGACGAGCTCGCCTGCCGCTCCGGGCCGACGCTGGGCGGCTTCCTGAACGCGACGTTCGGCAACGCGGCCGAATTGATCATCGCGATCGTGGCGCTGCGCGCGCATCACGTCGAAGTGGTCAAGGCGTCGATCACCGGCAGCATCCTCGGCAACCTGCTGCTGGTGTTCGGCCTCTCCTGCTTTGCCGGCGGCATCCGCCACGGCAGCCAGAAATTCAATCGCACGTCGTCAACCAACGCGTCGGTGATGCTGGTGCTCGCGGTCGTCGCGCTGGTCATGCCGGCCGTCGTCGATCTCTTCGCGTTCGGGTCGCTCAACGCGCACCCCGAGGTGATCGATCGACTCAGCTTCTGGACGGCGTTGATCCTGCTGGCAGTGTACGGCGCCGGCCTGATCTTCTCGTTCAAGATGCACCGCGATCCGCTGCGGCCCGACAGCCATAGCCGTGCGTCGATGAGTGCCGCCGGCGCCACGACGCTGCTGGCGATTGCCACGGCGCTGACCGTCGTCGAAGCGGAGATTCTGGTCGGCGCGCTCGAACCCGCGCTGCGGCGCTTCGGCATGACGGAGCTGTTCGCCGGCGTGATCGTGGTGGCCCTGGTCGGGAACGCGGCGGAGCACTACAGCGCGGTATCAGCGGCGACCCAGAACCAGATGACGCTCGCACTCGAGATCTCGGTGGGCAGCAGCGCCCAGATCGCATTGATGGTGGCGCCGCTGCTCGTGCTGATCTCGCCGCTCTTCGGTCGACCGATGTCGCTGGTGTTCAACGCATTCGAGATCGCCGCGATTGGATTGTCGGTCGGGACGGTCACGCTCTGCGCGATCGATGGCGAGAGCAACTGGCTCGAAGGACTGCAGCTGCTCGGCGTGTACCTGATCCTCGCCGTCGCGTTTTATCTGATCCCCGGCTGACGCTCATTCGTGTGCGCCGGCGCACAGCCGCGCACGTCCCGCGCGTGCGGTCCGACGTCCGCGTCCCGTGAAACCGGGCCTGTCCTTATGGCCGGGCTTTTGCTACCCGCTGACATCATGGTCTGGTTCCTCGAACGCAACACTGACCGGCTCACCTGCGAGATCCGCCTGACCGAGGATCAATCGCCGATGTACGAGTTCGAGATTGCGCCGACCGGCGCACCGGCGCGTACCCAGCGGTTCGCGTCGGCGACGGAGCTGATCGATACCTACCTCCGCGAGCAATCGCACCTGCGTGCGCAAGGCTGGCGTCCGCGTGCGTCCGATGTCGACGAGCTGACGGATTGCTGATCCGCCGGTGCGTCGGCGAATGCCGCCGCAGCGAAGTGCATGGCACAGCCTCTCCGCGCGCGACCTCTGCCTAAAACGCGCCGCTGCGTAAGAAATTCCTCACCTGACGTCACCTCGAGCGGAAACGGTCAACGTTTTCCGCTCGAGTTCCCCGTGGCACTGCCCTTGCTCGATTCAACTCCTGAATGCTGATGAACGACATCACGATCAGGAGGCACCACTGATGAAGCGTTCCACCGCACGTTGGACGACCGCGGTTGCGGCAGCGGCGTTAATCGGGCTGCCGAGCGCTGGTTTCGCACAGGCGACCACGCCGCAGAGCCCGACGTCCCAGACGACACCGACTCAGACCACGCCCTCGCCGGCGTCCACGCAGGGCCAGACATCCGCCAGCGCGGCGAGTGCGACCGAACACGTTCGCGAAGCCAAGCAGGCGCTCTCATCCGTTCCGGCCGCATCCATTCCGGCCGCGTCGCGACAGAAGCTGACGCAGCTCAAGACGCACCTGAACAACCTCGAACGTCTCGTCGCCAATGGCGGCCAGGCCGCGACCTCCGGCACCGCCGCCGCAAAGGGCACCGCGAAGAAGGGCTCGTCCGCGAACTGGGGCACCGAAGCCGCCGCGATCGACAAGCTCGTCTCCGAGCTGACCACCGCCAGCACTGACGACACGGCGAAGCAGCACCTGATGGACGTGCGCCGTCACGTCACCGAGCTCGCGAGCTCGATGAGCGGCGTGTCACCGGATCAGGCCAGCGCGGCGGGCAGCACCGCGGCCGAGACGATGGGCGCGAGCCCGTCGGCCACGTCGCAGTCGACCCCGACTGCGGCCGCGGCGAACCCGACGCCGACCACTACCGATCCCACGGCGGCCGGCGCGGCGAATCCGTCGAGCGCGAGCACCCCATCGGCCTCTCCGAATCCGTCGATCCAGACGTCGAGCGCGCAGTCGACCGCTTCGCCGTCGAGCCCGGCTGCGGCCGGTCAGCAGCCGGTGGACACGCAGGCCGCCAAGCAGCATCTCAGCGAAGCGCGTGAATCGCTCGCGCAGCTGACGTCGCTTCCCGAAGCCGCCAAGCTTCAGGGTGACGCGCGCACGCAGGTCTCGCAGCTCATTTCGAATTTCAACGAGCTGATCACGACCCAGGCCGACTGGAAGGCCGCGTACGCGAAGGTCTCGGGAAATCTCGACCTGCTGATCGGGCCGGACACGTCGGGTGCGGCGAATCCCTCCGCGACCGCCGGGACCGGATCCACGGGCATGAGCGGGACGACCGCCGCGCCGACCGGCACGGCCGGCACGAGCGGCACGAGCGCGCCGTCGATGCAGGTCGATCCGGCGATTCGCGCGAAGCTGGTCGAGTTCCGCTCGCACCTGCAGCAGTTCGAGCAGGCGGCCGGCGGCGTGAACGAGTCGGCGAACGATCCGTCCGCGAGCGCGAGCAGCGCATCACCGTCGAGCGCGATGTCACCGGCGGCACACCCGTCGAACCCGGCCGGCACGTATACGTCCACCGAACCGACGGCAACCGGCACGACCGGCAGCGCGAGCTCGATGGGGACGGCAGGTACGTCGGGCAGCGCGACCCCATCCGCGACCGACGATCAGACGCGCACGCCCTCGTCCACGACCGCCGCGGAGCACGCGGGCCACGCGGAAGCCGACAAGCACATCGACGCGATCCAGGACATCCTGAACAAGTCGAAGGACGGCAAGCTCGATAAGGCGCAGACCGATCAGATCAAGTCACACCTGTCACAGCTCCGGCAACTGATTGCGCAGAGCAGCAAGTAGTTTCCGGGTCGTGGTCGCGTCGTGATGTCCCGAGCCGCCCACGGCGGCTCGGGACTTTTTGCGTTCGGCGTCGACCGAACGACGACTGGCACGGCGCAATTCGACGGGACGTAGCCGAGATCGACTAGAATGTGCCCCGTCGTACTTTCACCTCGTTGAGGAGGACGTTCATGAAGAAGGCAATCTCGGTGTTGGCGGCCACGCTGTTCCTGTCGGTCACGGCCCTGGCGGCCGACAAGACCTGGAATGGCACGCTCAGCGACAACATGTGTGGGGCCAAGCACGCGGCGACCGAGGAGCACGGCGCCAAGAAGATGACTGAATCGGACTGCGTGAAGGCGTGCGTCGAGGGGCATGACGCCAAGTATGTCTTCCTGACCGGCGGCAAGACCTACAAGATCGACAACCAGGATTTCGCCGATCTGAAGGCGCATGCCGGCCACAAGGTCGCGCTGACCGGCGAGATGAAAGGAGACACCATCAAGGTGTCGAAGATCGAGATGCCCGCGAAGGGGCAGGAAAAGAAGTAACGCGCACCCCGTCGAACAACGCTCTGGATCTGGCGGTCGCGAGATGGCTCGAGACCGCCAGCCCCGCCAGCACCTGATCCCCCATCGCAATCCGATCGGTCCCGACGAGGCGCCACGTTTCGCCGTCCAACGACGTGTAGGCAGAGAACAGATCGCCGGTGCGCACGAGGCGGAGCCACGACGGCGCGCCGATCGCCGGACCTGGCGTGTGCACGGTGTCGAATCCGGGTGCGGATCTCCGTTGGAAGGCCGCGCCGTTCGAGGCCGACACCAGCATGAACGCGTGCGGGGCGGCCGCATCGCGCGACGCGCGGATCATCACGCCGGCTTTCGCCCACCCGCGCGTCGCATCGACGCGCGCGACGCGCGCGACGATCTCTCCATCGCCCCACAGCGGCCGCCAGACGAAGTGGAAGGCGTCCGCCGATCCCCAGATGTCCTGACCCGACGCACGCACATCCATAGCGTCCTGTCGCAGCACGAGGGCGCCGCTCAGCGTCACGGCGCCGATGTCGGCATCGTGCCACTCGACAACCGGCGTGACGGCGATGCTGGAGAACCGCGCCGTCGCCACCGCATCGTCACGGTGGCTGGCGATGGCAACGCCTGCTTCGACGGTCTCTCCCATGGCCATGGTGTCGCTGCCGACCGGGGCCCACGTGCGCCCGTCAGGTGACGCGTACCCGGTGATGCGATCGCCCCGGCGGGACAGGCGAAGCCAGATTGGCGTCTGCGCCGGCGCGCCGATCGTGCTCGACGAGAGGCCGTTGGCGGCGAGCCGCCGCTGAAACGCGAGCCCCTTCGCGCCCGACACGAACATGAACGCGTGGGCCGCAGCGGGATCGCGTCCATCGCGAATCATCACGCCGGCCTTGCTCCAGCGGTGCACCCATTCCAGCGCGTCCACCCGCGCGACGATGTCGCCGTCACCGGTGAGCGGATGCGAGGCAAACGTGAAGGCGTCCTCGCGCCCCCAGATGTCCGCACCCGATCCGCTGAGGACGAGCGCGGTCGAGGTCGTGGTGACCGTCCCGCCGATCCCGACGCTGCCCACGTCGGCGGCGCGCCATCCTTCTGGCAGCGCGAAGGTGTCGCGCGGACGATACAGCGTGCGCACCGTCGCGACGTCGCGCGCGCCGAGGCCGACGACGATGCCCTGATAGCTCGGATACATCACCGACTCGGGACTGCTCGCGTGATTGAGTCCGAGCGCGTGCCCGAGCTCGTGCAGCGCAACCGAGTAGACATCGTAGCGGCCAGGTTCGCCCGCGCCCCACGTGAACTCGTCGTTGAAGTGCATGTCGCCCGCCAGCGGCTCCCATCCAGGCGGCGCGGGAAAGAACGTGTGCGCGAGGACGTTCGACGCGAACGGATACGGATCGCCGTGGGAGGCCGGTCCCCACAGGATGTTCACCGAACGACTCGCCAGCGCATCCGTGCCCTGGATCCAGTCGACCGCGACATAGCGGCTCCACTCGGCCATCGCGCGGCCGATTTCGGCGGCCTGCACGGACGCGGGCAGATCGGCGGACGCGCGCTCGAAGAAGTAGCCAAGCTGCGTCGCGTTCAGGCCAGGTCCGTCCCAGCCATCGCCTTCGGTGGCGAACGATGCGACGATGCCGGCGCCATCGATCAGGCCCTCGCAGAGGTGGATGGCTTGCCCGCTCGTGACCTCGCGGCCCGCGGGATAGATCCACGCGACCGCGTCCATCTGCGCCAGCGCGGCAATCACCGATCCGTCGGTGCGAACGACGCGCACGTGCGCCGGCAGTCCCGGCACGTCGACCGGCGCCGTACCGGCCGCCAGGATCGCCTCGGCGCCTGCCTCACGCGACGTATCGGCATGGAACTCGACGATGGTGAACGGGTGAACCGGCGGCGACGACGACAGGTCGTCGCGCGTGTCGGCACTGATCCGGTCGGCCGCTTGCAGCTCGCCGGTCCAGCGTGCGCCGGGGATCAGTGCCGGATCGAACGACGCGGGCGCGGCGATCGCGAGCGCGTGATCGGGCACCGCGCGGAGCGGCGTCGCGCCGTTCGCGCGCAGGGCTGCGATCGCCTCCGGCGTGATCTCGCCATCGAACTGCAGCAACAGGTGTCGCGTCCCCGCGCGCTCGGATCGCATGCCGAACCAGGGGCGCAGCGCGCGGCGGACATTGCGGTCGGGCACGAACGTGCGCGCGCGCAGGCGAATGGGCCGTCCATCGGGCGCCGTCTGCGGCGTCGCCACACCGCTCGAGTGCTGCTGGAACGCCGCGATCGCCAGTGCCGCGGTCATGAATACCGTCCTGAATGGGCCCCGAAACATGCGCCGCCGTGCTGCAACGGATATACCCGCGCTGGAAGCCCGTAGTGGCCGGCCAGGTGCGCCGCCGCCGCCCAAGATGGACAACGTGTTACCGAGTTCAGGAAAATCGGTGTGCTATGGCCCGTGGAACACGCTCGATGATGCGGCTCGCACTGGCGGCTGCGTGTCTCGCCGGGTGCCGGGCGGCTGCTTCGGGCCCCGATCCGTCGGCTGCGCCGAGCGCACTCGAACGGGCGGATTTCGCGTGGGACCGCGGGGATTACGTCGCGGCGCTCACGATCTATCAGGAGCTGCTCGCTGGCCGGGACGCCGCGCAGGTGCTGGAGCCAATCGCGCTGCAGACCGGCGAACTCTTTCGCACGACGGAGCTGGTGGCGGATGGCGCGAATCCGCTCTTCTCGCCGGACGGCCGGTATCTCGCGTTCGAGGCCGGCCCCGGCGTGGTGGCCGGCGCCGCGTCCGGCGCGCATCGCCTGACCCACGTCCGCGCCGCCGATGCCCCGACTGTCGATCGCACCACCCTTCCCGGCGGCGACGCGAGCTTCTGTCCTGACGGCCGGCACATCGCGTATCTCCGCGTCGCCATGACGCCTGAGATTTCGCGTGCACAAGCGCTCGTCGACGGCGCGGCCGGCACGGCCCAACGCACCCCCCGGCTGCTGGCGCTCAATCGGCTGATCGCCCGCGCCGCGCGGATCGTCGTGCACGACCTCGCATCCGGCGCCGACGTCCAGCTGGATACGCGCGATCTGCTCAAGACGGCTCCCGTCTGCGCGGCTGACGGCGTGGTCATGTTTGCGGGCGCGGCCGAAGCCAATCTCGCGGACGCGCAGATCTATGCCGCGAAGCCTGGCGCGCCGCCGGAGGCATTGACGCAGGGCGCCGGGTTCAAGGTGCCGGCTGCGCTCGACGCGAACGGCCGCACGCTGCTCTTCCTGCTTCCGCGTCAGGGGCCGTTTCGCGTGCCGTCCGACTCGCCGCCGGGAGGGGGACGCGGCAGTGGCGGCGGTACGACCGGCGCGAGCTTCGGCGTCCTGGCCGGGGGACGCAGTACGATCATCAACGGCGCGGCGCCCGCGTTGTCACGTGACGGACGGACCGTCGCCTGGATCGAGCGCGCCGGATCGCCGGCGGCCGGCGGGGAAGAACGGCTCGTCGCCGCATCGGTAGACGCGCTGGCCGCGGCGACGGTGCTGCGGAAAGGGAGCGAACGGCTCGACGCGCCCGCGCTGTCGCCCGACGGCGCGCGCGTCGCGTTTCAGATGATGGCCGACGCCGATTGGGAGATCTTCGTGATCGACCGCGGCGGCGAGCACGAGACGCGCGTCACTCGCGAGATTCAGCACGACGTGCTGCCGCAGTTTCTCACGCGGGATCGTCTGCTCGCGACCGTCGGCGAGCCGCGGCATCGGCGCTCGTACCTGTACGAGAGCGCCGTCGCGTCCGCCAACCCCTCCACGTCCGCCAATCCCTCCACGTCCGCCGTAGCTTCCGCGTTCAGGCGGAAGAGGCTCTTTCACAACAACACCGTCCGCACGATTGCTCCCGAGTACGCGTGGGTCGCGAGCGCCGACGGTTCGCACCTGCTGATCGTCGCCGAGCGCGACGGCGACACGGTGTCGCCCGCCCGCGGCATTTACCTGATGGATCTCTCCACGAGGATCACGCTCGACGATCTGCGCGCGCGCGTCGCGGCCGATCTGCACGCGGAGCAGGCGCTGCGCGAGAACAGCCGCCGGATCTTCGCGCCGATTGCCGACGATGTGAGAGCGGTCACGGGCGAAGCGTCGATCGGGCGCATCTACGCCTACGAGAAGGCGCTGTTCGACTTCGACTCGAAGCACATCACCAGACCGGGCAACCGCCTGGCGTCGCAGTATCTGTTCGACAGGTACGCCGCGTTCGGCTATGCGCCGGAGTATCAGTGGTTCGCGGGACGCGGCGCGCTCGGCGGCGAGACCGCGAACGTGATCGCGACGCTGAAGGGCACGACCAATCCCGAGCTCGTCTACGTTGTCAGCAGCCACTACGATTCCGTCGCGGCCGGCCCCGGCGCCGACGACGACACGTCGGGCACGGCGGCGCTCCTCGAAACGGCGCGCATGCTCGCCGGCCATCCCTTACCCGCGACGGTCGTCTTCGCGTCGTTCACCGGGGAGGAGGCGGGCCTGCTCGGCAGCCGCGAGTTCGTGCGGCGTGCGGTCGAGAGCGGCACGCGGATCGTCGGCGCGCTCAACAACGACATGATCGGGTGGGCCAACGATCACCGGCTCGACGACACGATCCGCTACTCGAATCCCGGCATCCGCGACGTGCAGCACGGCGCCGCGATCGAGTTCACGAACCTGATCACCTACGACGCGCTCTACTACAAGGGCACCGACGCCGCCGCGTACTACGAGGCCTTCGGCGACATCGTCGGCGGGATCGGGTCGTATCCGGTGCTTGGCAATCCTCATTACCACCAGCCGGGCGACGTGCTGGAAGGCATCAATCACCAGCTGATCGCGGAAGTGGCGAAGACCACCGCGGCGACGCTCATGCTGCTCGCGTCGAGTCCGTCGCGCGTGACCGGCCTGCAGGCCACGGTCGCGCGCGCGAACGCGTCGGCGTCATGGACGGCGAATCCGGAGCGCGGCATCACCGGCTACCTCGTGACGTGGGGTCCGCGCGACAATCCGTCGCTGCACACCGATCACGTCACGCAGCCGAGAGCGACGCTCGCGGGCGCCGGCACCGGCACCGAAGTGCGCGTCAAGGCGGTCAACGCGAAAGGACTGGAGGGATGGGATTGGGCGCGCACGGTCGTGCGCTGATGCCGGGGCGTCAGCGCGACGTCCGCGACTTCGTCAGATCGATCCGACTTTGAACCGGGGCGTCAGCGCTTCCAGTTCCCCTGCAGGCGGCGCACGACGATCAACTCGCCGAGGTGGTGGGCGGTGTGATCGGCGACGAGCAGCAGCTCGCGCAACCAGGTCTGGCCGCTGCCGTGTGGAATCGTCGCAAACAGATCGACGTCTGGGTCGTGCGCGATGTCCTGCAGCGCCTCACGGTCGGCTTTGAACTGCCGCACGCTCTCGTCCCAGGCGGCGGGGCCCGGCGGTTCGGCGGACGCCGGCCAGTAGTCGGCAGGCCAGTCGCGCTCCTCGTACCTGGGATTGCGGCAGAAGTCGAGGATGTCGTGCTGCGTGAGGCGCAGATGCTCGAGGATCTGCCACGGTGAGTACGGCAAGCCGTCCGGCGCACGCCCGCGGTCGTTCGGCGGGATTCCGGTCACGGCCGCGTCGTATCCGGCGTGCGCGTCCTCCCAGTCGAGCAGCTTGGCAAGGTGGGTCCGCAGCGATGTGAGTTCGTCAGTCTTCACAGGCATATTGTGCCGCGTACGCGCCGCCGGGTCTGAAGACCCGGCCTACAACCACTCGCGCCGCGTCCGCGCCGCCGGGTCTGAAGACCCGGCGTTCCC
>JABFWM010000126.1 GCA_013362195.1 Acidobacteriota bacterium | reverse complement strand
TCACCCTGTTGAACAACTTCAAGGGCAAGACGCGCTACAACTCGCTGCAGACGACGATCGAACGTCATTTCTCGCAGGGCCTTGCGCTGCTCGTCGCCTACACGTTGTCGAAGACCGAGGACAATCTCGTGAACCAGGACGGGTCGGGATACGAGTGGGCGCTCGCCCCGAACCGGCATTTCCCGCACTTCCTCAAAGTGACGTGGATCTACGAACTGCCGGTGGGGCCGGGCAAGCGGCTCGATGTGAACGGGCTCCTCGGCCAGATTGTCGGGGGCTGGACGGTCACGGGCATTCACAACTATCGCAGCGGCGGCACGCTGAGCGTGTTCGACAGCCGCATGAACGGCGCGGGCTACCTGTTCCGCCCCGACATCGTGTCGGGGGCCGATCCGATCGTCTACGACGGCTCCGCCGTCGATCTCGTTCGCGGAACACCGTATTTGAACCCCGCGGCCTTTGCGACGCAGCCGCTGTCGCCGCAGGGCGTTCCATCGCGCATCGGCACAGCGCCGTCGATCCTGCCCGGCGTCCGCGGACCCGCGGGTTATTCGGAGGATCTGGGCCTGCTCAAACGCGTGTCGGCCGGCGGACGGGACTTCGAGTTCAGGGCCGACTTCCTCAACGCGTTCAACCGGTCCGTCCTTGGCGGCCCGATTACCGATCTCTCCAATCCGAATTTCGGGAGGATCTTCGGCGTGGGTTCGGGACCGCGGCGGATTCAACTGTCCTTGCGCGCGTCATTTTGAGGGGACCAGTGTCAGATGCTGCGGGTGCCGAAGCGCGTCAGCACCATTCGAGCCCGTAGCACCAGCGGAAGCTCCCTGGCAGAGACATGACGGCCATCACTGTCGCGCTGCTGGCGATCCTCGCAATCGGCGAGGACTGCCAGCAGTCGCAGGCCCGCGCCCGGCACGCGTACGAGGATCGCCGCTACGCTGAGGCGGCGCGGCACTTCACCTCGGCGATCGCGGCGTGCGGGACCACCTCGCCGCTGCTCCTCGCGCTCGGCCAGGCGCAGCTGCTCTCACAACGCCCCGCCGACGCGCTCGCCTCTCTCGATCGCGTTCCCGCGGACGATCCGGAGTACGTGCAGGCCCTGAAGGTGAAAGCCAAGGCGCTGTATCTGCTCGGCCGCGATCCCGACGCCGTCGAGACCCTGCAGCGGGCGGCGAGGCGCGCGCCGGCCGACGCGGAGATTCCCTACGATCTCGGACGCATGTATTACCAGCAGGGGAAACATGCGTCCGCCGCCGAGGCGCTCGATCGTGCGACCGCGCTCGATCCGCGCGCGTACAAGGCCTGGGACGCTCTCGGCCTTGCCCGTGAGGCGCTCGGCGATGTCGAACAGGCGCAACAGGATTATCTCAAGGCGATCGCGCTGGTCCACACGGATCATCCGCGTTACGACGTGGTGTACGCGAACTTCGCGGACCTGATGCTCAAGCGCGGCGACTACCAGCGCGCCTTCGATTTGGCCGCCGAAGCCGCCGGGCGCAATCCGAACGACGCGAGGAACCTCTTTCTCGCGGGGAAGGCGCTGGTCCAGATGGGCCGCAGCTCTCTCAGCGTGCCCTGGTTCGAGCAGGCGATCGCGCTCGATCCCGACTACCCCGAGGCGCACTATCAATTGTTCCAGGTCTATCGCAGGCTGGGCCGCGCCGCGGACGCGGAGCGGGAATTGAACGCCTTCAGGGCCGCCGCGGCACGTGCCCCGAAGGTGCGTCGCTGAGGGGCGCGCTCTGCGCCGGCTACCGGACCCAGAAGTCGATCTCCCGCTTCGACGCGCCCTTCAGGTGACCGTCCTGCCAGTCAGGACTCTCGCGCAGCTCGCTGAACGGACGGCGATGCCGCCGCTGCATGTCGGCGACGTACGCGGTCCAGCGATAGTGTTTGTACACCGCGAGGACGTGCACGGCATACTCGAGCGCCAGCTCGGAGTTGCCGCGCAGGATCACGAAGTTTTCGTCGTTGACCCGGCTCGCCGATCCCGAGAAGTTGTGGCTGCCGGAGATCACCACCGGGTTCGTGAAGGGATCGACGACGATCACCTTCGAGTGGACGATCGCGAACCCGAGCACGCCGCCCTGCGTGGTCAGGAATTCCTTGCGCGTGACGGTGGCGGCCCAGGCCGCGAACGGCGTCGAGAACCCCTCCGGCTGGATGACGTCGAGATCGAGACGGCGCTGCCGCGCGTCGCCGACGGTCGTCACGTTCACGGCTTTCTCGTCAGCGGCGTGCTCGGGCGGCAGGGTACTGACCACGCCCTTGACGTAGAGCCTTCCGGGCTGCTGCATGCGCCTGCGAATCGATCCGAGCGTGGCCGTGCCGCCCGGCTGGAACATCAGAAACAGCACCGCCTCCCGCGCGCCGTTGACGACCTCGTCGATCGCCGCGAGATCAACCCCGTTCGGCGCGCGCGTGAACCAGATGTCCGCCTTGCCGCTGCGCAGCGTCACCTTCTTCGCGGTCGCGTTCGAGTTCACGAGCGCCGCCGGAAACCCGCTCTTCGCATCGCGCAGCCGCGCCCACTGGGCCAGGTACTTCGCCGCGAAATCGCGGTTCTTCACCAGCAGCGCGTTGTTGGTCTGCGTGCAGAGGCCGGTCTTCGTCCAGTTCGTGCTGCCGGTCCAGACGGCGAGCGGCGCCGGGTTCGACGTGCCGCTGGCGACGACGAGGAACTTGTTGTGGCCGAGCGCCCCGGGGGCGATCATGCGGTCGTGAATCTCGAGGTCCTTGCCCCTGAGCAGCGTGCGCGCCGCCTTGTTCTCGTCCCGCTTGCGCGCCTCGGCGATCGTCTCTCCCTTCTTCTGCTGGATCGAACCGTTGGCCAGGACGAGGTGCCCGCGCGATCCAAACTTCGCAAGCTCGCCGATGAGCTCCTGGTCTGCCAGCTCGTAGAGCGCGCCGAACACGTGCTGCTTCTTTTTCCGCGCGTCCTGGAGCACCGCGAGGAGCTCCGTGCGCAACACGCCTGAGAGGAACCTGCGGATCGGCAGCTCGTGATCGTCCAGCGTCTCTTTGAAATACGTCAGCGCGTCCTTCAGCGTCTCGAGTCCGTGGTCCACGCGCAGCTTCTCGAGGTAGCGGGCCATGAACTGCGAGATCGCCAGGCCGCGGTTGAACACCACCGCGGCGTCGGACCCGGCGTGGCTCGAGACCTCGAGCCACGGCGTCCAGCCGCTGCGCTCGGCAAGGTTCTGCTTCAGGTGCGTGCCGTCATGGATCATGGGGACGACGCGGTAGCGGACGCGGTCGCCGGTGTCGACGGAGTGATCGGCCCACGAGAACCGCTGGAACGGCCACTCGGTGGACGGCCGGCGGTCGCCCGGCTTGATCTTGTCGGCCTTGAAACCCACGCGGTTGTCGAGCACGGTGCGGACGACGCGTCCGTCGCCGCGCTTCTCCTCGCGTTCCACCGCAAACCCCCAGCAGTCGGCCAGCGGCTCGTCGATGCGCCAGAAGATCACGACGTCGTCGCAGTTCGCGGTAGCAAAGATTCGAACCGGCACGGACCCTCCTGCCAGGCGGCGCCCGAGGTGAGCGCCGGCAGATGATGCGGTGAGGCGCCGCGCGCGGACCCCTGTCGCGTTGCAGGGCGGACGCAGCGGCCGGAGCGGAATGCCCGTCATTGAGGTTATAACGTCGGCCGCCGCAGGATCGAACAGCGGGTCTTGGCCCGCTGACCAAGAATGCGACGCTCTGTTGATTCCCGCGCCAATCCGGCCTATCGTTGGCCGCGCGGGGCCGGCCGCCGCGAATCGAGGAGACGAACACCCGATGCGCGCCAGAGGAGTCCTCGATGTCTGCTGAACGTGAATGGTCGCGGAGGGAATTCGGCAAGCTGGCGTTGGCGGCGCTGCCCTTCTCGCGCGCGATCGACCAGGGCCGCCGCGCGCGCCTCGACTCGACCATCAAAGGCGTGCAGATTGGCGTGCAGTCCTTCAGCTTCCGCAGCCTGCGCGGACCCGACGAGATCATTACGGCCATCGCGCAGGTGGGCCTGGGATCCGTGGAATTGATGTCGAACCACGCCGAGGCGGCGGCGAGCCGCCTTGCCGCCGCCGATGGCATACGCCGGTCGGGCCGCGGGCTCTCGATGGATGCGTTCAGAGGCGTGCGGCAGACGTTCGAGGAGGCGGGGATCGACATCACGTTCCTCTGTTACAACCTGGGCCGCGACAGCGCTGACGAGGAAATCGAGTACGCCTTTCTGATGGCGCGGACGCTTGGCGTCAAGGCGCTCACGACGTCCACTCAGGTCAGCATGGCGCGACGCATTGCGCCATTTGCCGAGAAGCATCGCCTGATGGTGGGCTTCCATAATCACCACCATTCGAGCGTGGACGACCCTGACGACATCGTGACGCCGGCGAGCTTCGAGGCATGCACGTCCGCCTCGAAGTACCACGGCATCAATCTCGATATCGGTCACTTCACGGCGGCCAACTTCGATCCGGTGGCCTTCATCGAGCAGAACCACGCGCGGATCACCAACATCCATCTCAAGGACCGGAAGAAGAACCAGGGGGCGATTGTCCCCTGGGGGACGGGCGATGCGCCGATCAAAGAGGTGCTGAAGCTGATGCGCGCGCGGCAGTACTCGTTCCCCGCCAACATCGAATACGAATATCCGGGCGGCGATGCGGTCGCGGAAGTCGCGAGGTGTTATCGGTTCTGCCGCGACGCGCTGGCGTCGTGAATCGCACCGCGGCGCGCGCCTCTGCTGCGAACGCCTTCGGACCTCCCCGCACCCGGCACTCCGGAAGAGCCTAACCCGTCGCACGCATGTCACACTCCGGCACCCTGTCCCGTCTACCATTTGAGACAGGAGGAACGACATGGTCAGATGGGCACTGCGCAGAGCGATTGGCACGTTCGAGCGGACGTGGCACTACGACGCCAGCTACATGCGCGACATCATCGATGCGAGTCCGCTGGCCGCGTGGCTCTTTTCGCGCGTCACCGCGCTCGGACGCTTCCGGCAGGACCTCCCCGTCGAGGCATGGAGCGCCGCCGGCATCACCGCGGTCCGCCACGAAGACTGCGGCCCCTGCACGCAGCTCGCCGTCACGATGGCGGAGCGTGCCGGCGTCAGTGCTGCGGTGCTGCGCGCCCTGCTCGCCGACAATCCTGCCGCGATGCCGCCGGAGGTCGCGCTGGTGTGGAACTTCACGCGCGCGACCCTCGCGCACGATGCCGCGGCCGACGGGTATCGCGAGGCGATCGTGAAACGCTGGGGACCGCGCGCGCTTGTCAGCCTGGCGTTTGCCATCACCGCGGCGCGAATCTATCCAACCGTCAAGTACGCGATGGGCCACGGCAAGGCCTGCATGCGCATCGTGGTCGACGGCACGCCCGTGATGCTGGATCACGGCCGCGTACCGGCACCGGCGGATATGGCGGTGCGCCGGGCATGAGGCCGGCACGTGTGATCAGCGACGGCTACTCAGTACTGTTGACATCGGAACGCGCTGAACCTGCCTGGAATCTCCCGCCGGCGATTCAGGATTTCACCTGATTGCGACCACAGACCCGTGCGAAACACAGTGATGGGCTGCTCTGCGACTCGTTCGCTCAGCCAAGGAGCACCCGATGCTTTCACTGCGTGCGTCTCGAGGAATCTTATCGTCGGCCCTCATCTTAGTCGTCACGGTTCTCGCGTTCACGGTCGCTGTTCGGGCACAGCTGCCGCCCCGGGATCCGCCGCATGCGCTCGCGTCGTTGAAGACCGTGCCGGTTCCCGAGCCCCGGAACCTCGCCGACTTCGTCCTGGACAAAGCGGCGGCGATCCGCCTGGGCAAAGCACTCTTCTGGGACATGCAGGCCGGCGGCGACGGCATCCAGGCGTGTGCGTCCTGTCATTTTCACGCGGGCGCCGACAACCGCCGAAAGAACCAGATCAGCCCGGGCCTGCTCGGCGGCGACACGACGTTCCAGGTGGGCGGACCCAACTACACGCTGCGGGCCAGGGACTTTCCATTCACGAGGCACGTGGATGAAAACGCGGCGAGTTCACCCATCGTCTCCGACGCGAACGATGTCGCTTCGTCACAGGGCGTGTTCGACAGCACGTTCGTCGGTGTGACGCCGGGGCGCGCCGCGGATGACTGCACCGCCGTCGCCGATCCGGTCTTCCAGGTGCACGGCATCACCGTCCGCCGCGTCGAGCCGCGGAACACACCCAGCATGGTCAACGCCGCGTTCAACTTCGACAATTTCTGGGACGGACGCGCCGACCACATTTTCAACGGCGTGAGCCCGTTCGGCGATCTCGATCCCACGGCGCACGTCTGGAAGGCGATCGCTCCGGGCTTACCGCCCGAAGCGACGCAGGTCCAGATTGAACCGGCAAGCCTGGCCTCGCAGGCCGTGGGCCCGCCGCTGTCGCCCTTCGAGATGTCGTGTGCGGGACGCGTCTTACCGAAGCTCGTTCGCAAGATGCTCTCGCTGACGCCGCTCGCCGCCCAGCACGTCGATGCCGGCGACAGCGTGCTCGGTCCGTTCGCGCGCCCCTCGACCGGCATCAACGCGACGTATCCGGACATGATCAGGACGGCCTTTCGTCCGGAGTGGTGGAGCGGCGGCCCCGTGGCCATCGATGGGGAGGTCTTCAGCCACATGGAAGCGAACTTCTCGCTGTTCTGGGGGCTGGCGATTCAGCTGTACGAATCGACGCTGATCGCCAACGACAGCCGCGTCGATCGCTTTCTCGAAGGCGACAGCTCCGCCCTCAGCGCTCTCGAGCAGCAGGGCATGAACCTCTTCACGAGCACGGGCCGGTGCATCAATTGCCACGGCGGTCCCGAACTGACCAATGCCAGTGTCGGGAACGCCGGGAACCAGCGGCTCGAACGGATGGTGATGGGCAACGGGGGCTGCGCGATCTATGACAACGGCTTCTACAACGTCGGGATGCGCCCGACCGCCGAGGACATCGGACGCGGTGGCACCGATCCGTTCGGCAATCCGCTCAGCGACACGCGTCGCGCGATGAGGACGCCGCCGTTGTTCGTCGATCCGGCCCTGAGCCCGCCGCTTGGAGCCAACCCGCAGTGCGACCAGCGCGCCAACGTCGACGGCGCCTTCAAGACACCCGCGCTCCGGAACGTGGAGTTGACCGGTCCGTATTTTCACGCGGGCGGGAAAGGCACGCTCAGGCAGGTCGTCCAGTTCTACAACCGCGGCGGCGATTTCGCGAACCGCAACATCGACAACCTCGATCCGGACATTCAGCCAATCGGCCTGAGCCTCAACGAAATCGACGCGCTCGTCGCCTTCCTTCAGGCCTTGACCGACGAACGCACCCGACAGGACAAGGCCCCGTTCGATCATCCCTCGCTGTTGCGTCCCAACGGATGCATCGGCAACGACAATCACGTCGAGGATGCGGGCAACGGACGATGCGTGGACGACATGGAGGAAGTTCCCGCTGTGGGCGCGGGCGGCCGGCCCGACGCCGGCCTCGTGCCGCTCCAGCCCTTCCTCTCGATTTCGAAGATGCGCGGGAGCGGCGTGCTCGGCGCCGGCCGGCAGATGTCCCACTTTGGATTCAACTTCAACGGAACGGAGGAGGCGCCCGAAGGCAAGGTGCGGTTCCGCGATCGCGGCCGGCAGGTCGTGATCACGTCCGACACGTTCACGATGCACGAGTCCACCGAAACGTGCGTCCGCGTCTGGGGCCCCGCCGTCGTCAACGACACGAGCGGGTTCTCCTTCACGGCCAAGGGCTGCGATCACCGCCAGCCGGGGGTCGATCACGATACGTTCGAGATCACGGTCTGGAACGCCGCGGGCGCGGTCGTCTACGCGAACAGCGGCGTGTTGTCGGGCGGCAACCTGCAGGCGTTCATCCGATAGGAACGCAGGGAGAGAGGCGAAGATATGAGGGGAATCTCTGCGAAAGCCGCGGCCCGTGCCAGCGCTGCCGTGCTGCTGGGCGCGCTCACGGTCAACATGCCGTCAAGCCGTGCGCAGGCGTCGAACAGCGCCACTGGCGACGCCTACGGCGCGTTCGTCCAGACCGCGACGGGATCGCTCGCACGAGCGCCGCTGGCCACGATGGACCCGACCGGAATGGGCGATGCGTCGGCCCCGGCGTTGAATGTTCTCGGCGTGCTCGCCGCCGAATCGCTCACCTCGGTCACGACCGGCGTCGTCGGCGAGAACGCCGCCAGTGCCCAGAGTGGATCGACGTTGCAGAACGTGAACATTCTCGGCGGGCTGATCAGCGCACAGCTCGTCTCCGGGCAGTCGAGCAGTGCGAGCAACGGCGGCCGCGCGACCAGCAACGCGGACGGATCGACGCTCGCCGGCCTCATCGTCGGCGGCGTTCCGATCGCCGACGGCGTCCCGACGCCAAACTCGCAGATCGCGCTTCCGGGCGTCGGCACGGTCACGTTGAACGAGCAGATCGCCCGAGGCAACGGCCTGACCACCTCCGGACTGACGGTGAACATGATTCACGTACGCCTGAAGGATGTGCTCACCGGCCTGCAGACAGGGGAAATCATCGTCGGCAACGCAAACAGCGACGCCTCGTTCGTCAGATGACGGAGGCGTGAACCACGCGGCAGGCACTGAGACGTCATCTTCCGTGTGACGACGCCTGCCGCGCATTCGTGCGCCGCGCATCATCCATCCCGTCACGCCAGAGCCGAACCGCCAGCCCTTCACCCTCCTGTATCTCGCCGCACTAGTCGGCGCCAGGTTCCTGCGTTGACCATCCACGGGGTCCTTCGCCGGGACGACTGAAAGAGGAGCGGTGCGCCCGCTTCCGCACATCTTCTCGTTGTGTGCGATTGCGGGTCGACGATTCAAACAAATGTATGGTATATCAAACACACAATAACGGCGGGCCGTACGCGTTCAGGAGCGTGACCGGCATCGACAAGGGCCTCCGGGAGCGGCTCGACGGCCTGCCGTATGTCCTTCCGGACGCGGCATTGATGCCGGACGACCGGCTGGTCGCGTGGGTGCTGGCGATGGCCAGCCAGCCTTGAAGCTGCAACGACCATGAAGACGCCAACGACCGATGAATCCGTCGTCGCCGCACAGCATACGTGGGCGGTTTACCAGTGTCCGCAGGGCTGCCTGCATGTGCGGCTCGACAATCTCACGCTGACCTTCAGCGGACCGCAGTTTCGACGGCTCGTCGAGCTGCTGGGCGAGGCGTACGTTCGGCTTGGTGTTCGCGAAGCCGTGCACGACATCCGGCAGCACTGATGACGTTCGTGGAGGAGTCCGTGTCATTTCCCTATCTGTCTTCGTTCGCACCAGCTGTCGGCCGCCGGCGGCGCGCGGTCTCCATCGTGACCGCACGCGGCCCGATGATCGGCCTGCTCGTGTCGCTCCTGCTCACTCCCGCCCCGCTCCTCGCCCAGGATGGCGCGCGGTTCACCCTTTCGGGACGGGTGACGGACACATCGGGCGCCTCGGTTCCAGGCGCCACCGTCAGCGTCTCGCGCCCCGAGTCACACGTGGCAC
>JABFWM010000341.1 GCA_013362195.1 Acidobacteriota bacterium | reverse complement strand
GCTGTCAACTAGAGATTTAGGAGATCAAGCACCAGCCACCGCGAACACCGCACGTATCACTGCCGCAGGCGTTTCGGAACCTCTCTTGCGAAGCGAGAGGCTCCGATGCCTACCCTCTTCGACCCGATCACGATCGGCGACATCCGTTGCGCGAACCGCATCGCGATGGCGCCGCTGACGAGAAACCGCTCGCCGAACGCGGTGCCGACCGAGCTCTCGGTCATCTACTACACCCAGCGCGCGACGGCCGGGCTGCTCATCACCGAGGCGACGGCGATCAGTCAGCAGGGCCAGGGCTACGCCGACGTGCCGGGCTTGTACGCACCCGAGCAGCTCGCGGCGTGGCGGAAGGTCACCGATGCCGTGCACGAGGCGAACGGCAGGATCGTGACCCAGCTCTGGCACGTCGGGCGGATCTCGCATCACAGCCTGCAGCCCGGTGGCGGCAAGCCCGTCGCGCCCTCGGCGATCCGCGCGAACTCGAAGACCTATCTGCTGAATGCCGACGGCAGCGGCGCCTTCGCCGCGACCTCCGAGCCGCGTGCGCTGGCGGAGAGCGAGATTCCGGGGATCGTCGAGGACTACCGCCGCGCCGCGCGTGCCGCCCTGCACGAGGCGGGGTTCGACGGGATCGAGATCCACGCCGCGAACGGCTACCTCGTCGATCAGTTCCTGCGCGCGGGGAGCAATCGCCGCACCGATCGCTACGGCGGCGCGATCGAGAACCGCGCGCGCTTCCTCTTCGAGGTCGTCTCGGCGGTCGTCGACGAGGTCGGCGGGGGCCGCGTGGGCATCCGGTTGTCGCCGGTGACCCCGTCCAACGACGCGTCCGACCCAGAGCCGCAGCCGCTGTTCGAGCACGTCGCGAGGGGCCTGGGACGCGACGGCCTCGCCTACGTGCACGTGATCGAAGGTGCCACCGGGGGCGACAGGAGCTTCCGCCAGGGCGAGCGTGAGTTCGACTATGCCGCGTTCAAGGCGGCCTACCGCGAAGCGGGCGGGCGCGGCGCGTGGATGGTGAACAACAGCTACGACCGCGAGCTCGCGGAGGAGGCGGTGTCGAGCGGGCGCGCGGACATGGTCGCGTTCGGGAAGCTCTTCATCGCGAACCCCGATCTCGTCCGCCGGTTCAGGGAAGGGCTGCCGCTGAACGAGCCACAGAAGGCGACGTTCTACGGGGGCGGGGCGAGGGGGCTGATCGACTATCCGTTCGCGGCGTAGAGAGTCGCGCTCGCGGGCGATGGGGAAATGGCAGCGGGCCCCGGGAGTCAGCTCCCGGGGCCCGCTGCATCGTTCGCCGTCCGTGGCCTTACTGCACCGCGTTCACCATGTCGAAGATCGGCAGGTACATCGCCACGACCATGCCGCCGACGACGACGCCGAGGAACACGATCATCAGCGGCTCCATGAGGGCGAGCAGGCCGCCGACCGCGGCGTCGACCTCTTCGTCGTAGAAGTCGGCGATCTTGCTCAGCATCTCGTCCAGACCGCCCGTCTGCTCACCGACGGCGATCATCGAGATGACCATCGGCGGGAAGACCTGCGACTTGGCGAGCGGGGCGGAGATCGTCTCACCGCCGGCGATCGAGGCGCGCGACTCCATGATCGCGTCCGAGATGACGCGGTTGCCCGCGGTCTTCGCCGTGATCTCGAGGCCGTCGAGGATGCTGACGCCGGAGCCGATCAGCGTGCCTAACGTTCTGGTGAAGCGCGACACCGCCGACTTCCGCAGCACGTCGCCGAGCACCGGCGCCTTGAGCATCAGGCGGTCGATGGTCAGCTGGCCGTTGGAGGTCTTGTAGTAGTTCTTGAGCGAGTAGACGCTGATGCCGATGACGCCGAGAATCGCCCACCAGTAGCTCTTCAGCGCCCCCGACGCGCCGATGACGATGCGCGTCGGCAGCGGCAGCGGCAGGCCGACGCTCGCGAACATGTTCGCGAAGGTCGGGATGACGAAGATGAGGAGGACGACGATCGCGATGACGGCGACGGAGAGAATGACGCCTGGGTAGATCATCGCGCCCTTCACCTTCCGGACGAGGGCGTCGTTCTTTTCCTTGAACACCGCCAGTCGCATGAGGATGGTGTCGAGAATACCACCCGCCTCGCCGGCGGCGACCATGTTGACGTAGAGGTCGTCGAACGCCTTGGGGTGCTTGCGGAAGGCGTCGGCGACGGTGTGGCCCGATTCGACGTCGAAGACGACGGCCTTCGTCACCTCCTTCAGCGCCGGGTTCTCGCTCTGCTTCGCGAGAATGTCGAGCGCCTGCACCAGCGGCAGACCGGCGTTGATCATCGTCGAGAACTGACGCGTGAAGATGACGATGTCGCGGCCCTTGATGGAGCCGAGCTTCTTCTTCTGCGACGGCTGCTCGTCGATCTTGACGACGTTGAGCCGCTGCCGCCGCAGCTGCGCGACAACCTCGTCGCGGTTGGCCGCGTCGATCTGCGCCGTCTTGAGCTCGCCCTGGGGGGTGCGGGCCGT
>JABFWM010000111.1 GCA_013362195.1 Acidobacteriota bacterium | reverse complement strand
CTGGTGGATTTTCCGGACCGGGTACCGGCTGAAGAACTGATTTAGGTGTCACTCCGGGGCGTGCGGAGCACGAACCCGAATCCATCCCGCAACAGAGTTGATGGATGAATGGATTCCGGGCTCGCGCTGCGCGCGCCCGGGAATGACGGCGACGTCACCGATAGCAGTGGAAGCGGTGATAGCCGTCGTAATAGCCGCGGCAGCGGCGATGGCCACGGTGAGGAATGCCGAACACGCCCTCCACCGCGCCCACGGCCCCACCGACACCGGCGCCGACCGCGCCTCCGACGACGCCGCCCACGGGGCCGGCGATGCGGTTGCCCTCGTAAGAGCCTTCCTGGGCGCCGCGCACGATGCCCTGGGCATGACCGGCTTGTGGCAGTGACAACAGCGCGAGCAGGACGGCGGCGGCTGCGAACAGCAGGCGGACGGGCAGGCTGGCCGGCAATGATGCGGCGGCGAGACGGGCTTTGTTCATCTTCAGTCCCAAGGGGTAAACGGCGGCAAGCGCCGCCTGTCGAGATCGGCGATCACCAACGCACCGAGCGGCCAAATAGTTGCGCCTTTGTGACGAATTGTCGGCGTCGTGACCGCGATGGCCGGCTCGCGAAAATGTCAGCATCGCCACGCGCGGCGCGGCACAGAGCGGCCTTGCTTACGCCCAGCATCACGTTAACGATGGGCAGGCAGGCCGCTGGAACGAAAGCCGGATTGCAGGCATATTCCATGCCGGGGGACGGAGAGCCGCGGCGCTTGCGCGAACAGGCCGGAGGCCAGAAGTCAAATGCGTTCGTTTTTCATTGCTTTCACATCCCTGATGCTTTTGAGCGCGGGTAGCGCGCAGGCCAAGGTCGAGATCACCATCGACAAGGACAATCAGCAAATGACCGTCGCGGTCGACGGCGTCGCGCGCTATCACTGGCCGGTGTCGACCGGCATTCCCTCGCGCGAGACGCCAAACGGCGCATTCCGCGCCTTCCGGATGGAAGAGGATCACTACTCCAAGGAATTCGACGACGCGCCGATGCCGCACGCGATCTTCTTCTCCAAGATCGGGCACGCCATCCACGGCACGGACTCGGTCGGCCGTCTCGGCTCGCCCGCCTCTCATGGCTGCGTGCGGCTGTCGCGCCAGAACGCCTCGACGCTCTATGCGCTGGTGCAGCAGCAAGGCGTGCTCAACACCACGGTGACGCTGACCGGTTCGGCGCAGGTGGCGCTGGCCCGCAATCCGCGCGGCCGCAATACCAACGCGGTGGCGCGCGCCCAGCAGCCTGCCGAAGAGCACTACGCCACATCGGGCGATCCGGTGAACTTGATGCCGCCGGCGCAGCCCGCTCGCCGCTACATGCCGCAGGACGACAACTACATCTATCCGGCCGACGGCAGCGACACCGGCGCCCGCTATCCCGCACCGCGTGGCAGCCGACCGCTCTACGACGCGCAGGTCTATCAGCAGCAGCAGTACGACAATCAGGGCTACGGTCAGCAGGGCTATTATCATCAGCCGCAGCCCCGGCAGGTTTATCAACCGCGCGGCTATTACTATCAGAACTGACGCATCCGCATCTCCGATCACCCGCTCTCGATGGTGAGCACGAACAACAGATTGCCATTCGAGGCAGCATGCCGTCACGTGCCGCGATTATTCTGGCTGTGCTCTGGGTTCTGACAGCGGGGCGGGCGATGGGATTCGATCTCGAGGCGCATCGCGGCGGGCGGGCGTTGTTGCCGGAAAATACTCTGCCGGCCTTTGCCAATGCACTGTCGATGGGCGTGGACACGCTGGAACTCGACGTCGGCGTGACCGCTGACGGCGAGGTCATCGTCTCGCACGAGCGCAGGCTCAATCCCGATCTCGCACGCGGCGCCGACGGAGCTTACATCACCCCGCCCGGCACGCCCTTCGTAAAAGTGCGGCTGGACGAGGTCAGGACCTATGACGTCGGCCAGATCCGGCCGGACAGTAACTATGCGAAACAATTCCCCGACCAGCGCGCCGTGCCGGGGACACGCATTCCCACCCTGAGCGAGCTGTTCGCGCTGGTACGGAAGTCTGGCAACTTGCGTGTGCGCTTTAACATCGAGACCAAGATCGACCCGAACCATCAGGACGAAACGCTCGATCCGCAAGCCTTTGTCACGAAGCTGCTGGGACTGGTCGAGACTGAAACGTTTTCCGATAGGGTCATGATCCAGTCCTTCGACTGGAGAACCTTGCAGCTCGCGCAGCAGCAGGCTCCGAAGATACCGACGGTGTACCTGACGCTCCAGCGCGGCTCAGGCCAGACAGTGGCGCTGGACAAGGCCACCAGCTGGACCGCAGGCTTCAACCCGGCCGATCACGGCGGTTCATTGCCGCGGACGATCAAGGCGGCGGGCGGTGCGATCTGGTCGCCCTATTTCGGCGATGTGACCGCGGCGCTCATCTCCGAGGCACACGAGCTCGGATTGCGCGTCGTGGTGTGGACCGTGAACAAGCGCGAAGAC
>JABFWM010000240.1 GCA_013362195.1 Acidobacteriota bacterium | reverse complement strand
GTTCGCTTGCGGCCGCCGCAGCCGTCGCGGCGCTGCCGCTGTCGGGTCTGGCGCACACGCCCGCCGCGCCGGCGCCGTCTGGTCAACCACCCGCGGCGCCCGCAGCGCAACCGCCGACGGGCGCGCCGCCGCCCGACGCCGTCCAGGCGCCGCCAC
Source organism: Acidobacteriota bacterium (assembly GCA_013362195.1). Taxonomy (GTDB): domain Bacteria; phylum Acidobacteriota; class Vicinamibacteria; order Vicinamibacterales; family 2-12-FULL-66-21; genus QHWT01. The sequence continues at coordinate 2,336 of JABFWM010000240.1, read as the reverse complement.
CGGGATTCCCCGGCCGCGGCAAGCCGATGTGGGAACCGGACTTCGCGAAAAAGGATCCGGTGAAGACGCTGTCGCCGGCCGACGAGGCGAAACGATTCTGGTTGCCGCCCGGATTCAGGATGGAGCCGGTGCTCACCGAGCCCGCGATCCAGGAGCCCGCGCAGATCGCGTTCGACGGCAACGGCCGCATGTTCGTGCTCGAAATTCGCGGCTACATGCAGGATGCGGACGCGACCGGTGAGCTCGATCCCGTCGGCCGCGTCTCGGTGCACGAGGACAAGGACAACGACGGCGTCTACGAGACGCACCACGTGTTCGTCGACCGGCTCGTGTTCCCGCGCTTCGTCACCCCGTTTGGCGCGAATGCGATCCTGACGAAGGAGTCGAACGCGGACGAAGTCTGGAAGTACACCGATACCAACAACGATGGCGTGGCCGACAGGAAAGACCTCTTCGCCACCGGGCTCGGGCGGCTGCTGAACGTCGAGCATCAGGAAGCCGGCTTCGTCTGGGGCCTCGACAACTGGATCTACAGCACGGTCAACGCCGTGCGGATTCGCTGGACGCCCGACGGCGTGCTGCGCGAGCCCACGGGGTCCAACGGCGGCCAGTGGGGCGTGACGCAGGACAACGACGGCAAGATGTGGTTCCAGGCCGGCGCCAGCGGCATGCCTGGCTACTTCCAGTTCCCGGTGCAGTACGGGAACTTCCCGTACGCGGATCAATTCGAGCCGGATCTGAACATCACCTGGGGCGCGCCGGTGCTCATCGCCGACATGCAGGGCGGCATGAACGTCGTGCGCATGCCCGACGGATCGCTCGCGCGCGCGACCGGCGCCGCCGGCAACGACGTCTTCCGCGGCGACCGCCTGCCCAAGGATCTGATCGGCGACTACTTCTACGGCGAAGTCGTCGCGCGGATCGTGCGGCGGCTGCATCCGGTGAAGACGGACGGCGTGACCCAGCTGCGGAACGTCTATCCGCTCTCCGAGTTCATCCGCTCGACCGATCCGCTGTTCCGTCCCGTCGACATGACGACGGCGCCGGACGGCACCATGTACATCACCGACATGTACCGCGGCATCGTGCAGGAATCGCAGTGGTCAGGTCCGGGCACCTATCTGCGGAAACGGATCGAGCAGTACGATCTCGACAAGATCGTCCGCAACGGCCGCATCTGGCGGCTCACCTACGAGGGGATGGGACGGCGGACCACACCACCGCGCATGCTCGACGAGACGGCGGCGCAGCTGGTCGCGCACCTCGGGGATCCCAACGGCTGGTGGCGCGACACGGCGCAGCAGCTGCTCGTGCTCATCCAGGACAAGTCGGTCGTGCCAGCGCTGATGGCGCTGGCGAAGTCCGGCGATCAGCTCGCGCGCATCCACGCGCTGTGGACGCTCGAAGGGCTCGGCGCCGCGGACGCAGCGCTCGTGCGCGCGTTCATGAAAGACAGCGACCCGCGGCTTCGCATCCAGGGCATCGGCGCCGGCGAGACGCTCTACAAGCGCGGCGATCGATCGCTGGCGGCCGACTACGCCGCAATGGCCGGCGACCGCGACCCCGATGTCGTGCTGCAGGCGCTGATGACGCTCAACACGCTGAAGATTGCCGATGCGAAGGCCGTCATCACGTCGGCGCTCGAGACCAACAAGGCGAAGGGCGTGCAGCTCGTCGCCAGCGCCATTCTCAATCCGGCGCTGGCGGCCGGACGCGGCGGCCTCGAGTCCCTCGGCGCCGCGGCGTTGACTCCAGACGAGCAGTCGACGATGCAGAAGGGCCGCGAGATCTACACCCAGGTCTGCTTCGCGTGCCACGGCGACGATGGGAAGGGCACGCCGGTGCCCGGGGTCGGCACGCTCGCGCCGCCGCTCGTCTCGTCGCCGCGGGTGCTCGGCCACCAGGAGTACGTCATCAAGACGCTCCTGCACGGACTCTCGGGTCCGCTGAACGGCGCCACCTACCCGGACCAGATGGTGGGCATGGGACAGAACAATGACGAGTGGGTCGCGGCCATCGCCTCCTACGTGCGCAACGCGTTCGGCAATCGCGCGCCGTTCGTATCGCCGTCAGACGTCTCGCAGGTGCGCGGCACCGTGATGTCGCGGAAGGCGCCCTGGACGGTCGCCGAACTCGAAGCGTCGCTGCCGCGGCTGATCGTTCGCGATCCGCAGTGGAAGGCGACGGCGAGCCACAACCCGGCGATCGCGATGAACGGCTTCACGATCCAGCCGTGGACCTCCGGAGAAGCGCAGCAGGCGGGGATGTGGTTCCAGGTGGAACTGCCGCAGCCGCTGCAGATCAGCGAGCTGCAGTTCGAGTCGGGCATCGTGGCC
>JABFWM010000634.1 GCA_013362195.1 Acidobacteriota bacterium | reverse complement strand
GATGGTGCACGACGGCCGCGAAGATGTGCTCCCGGGAAGTCCGGCGCCGATCCTGTCGCGCATCGGCGCCGCGCTGATCGACGCGCTGATCATCGGCGGCATCGACGCGACCGTGCTGTATTTCACCCTGAAGATCTGCGAGCTCTCCTGGAAGGAGATCGGCGCGTTGCCGCTCGCGCCGTTTCTCGGCTTTCTGCTGGTGATGAACGGCGGGTACTTTGCCACGTTCGTCGCCGCCGGCGGCCAGACAATCGGCAAGATGGCGGCGGGCCTGCGCGTGGTCGCCGACGACACGGACGCGGAGGCGCCCGCCCGTGTGACGCTCGGTCAGGCGATCGTGCGGGCGGCCGCATACCTCGTCTCTGCGCTGCCCGCCGGGCTCGGCTTCGTGCCGGCGCTCCTCGGCGATCGCCGCGCGCTGCACGATCGCCTCGCGAACACACGCGTCGTGAAAGCGTGACTCGCTTCGCCGTGTTCCTCGCGACCGTCGCGTACTGCGGGTACTTTCCGATTGCGCCCGGCACCATCGGCTCCGCCGCGGGGCTGATCGTGTACCTCCTCGTGTGGTGGACGCAATCGTCCGCGCTTGAAGTGGCGCTGATCGTCGCGGTGTTCATTGCCGGCGCGTGGGCCGGCACCGTCGCCGAGCGCTACTTCGGCGGCATCGATCCCGGCCCGGTGGTGATCGACGAAGTGCTCGGGATGCTGATTACGCTGGCGTTCATTCGCGTCGGCTGGCCGGGCGCGCTTGCCGGATTCGTGCTCTTCAGGATCTTCGACGTCATCAAGCCGTTTCCCGCGAACCGTCTCGAGCGGCTCCACGGCGGTGTGGGCGTGATGGCCGACGACGCGATGGCGGCGGTCTACGCGAACCTCAGTCTGCGGCTCTTGATCTGGCTGCTGCCTTCGTGGATTCATTGATCCATGCCGTCCGCCCTGCCGTTGCGCTCCGCCGAGATCATTGCCGTCGGCTCGGAGCTTCTCGGCACCGTCCGCCTCGATACCAACTCGCTCTACCTCACCGAGCAGCTCGCGTGCCTGGGCATCGAGATCCGCACGAAGCACATCGTCGGCGATCACCGCGAGACGCTCGCGCGGGTGTTCGAGAACGCACGGGACCGCGCTGATCTCATCGTCTTCACCGGCGGGCTCGGCCCGACCGACGACGATCTGACGCGCGAGGTCGTCGCCGGGGTCCTCGGCCGTACGCTGGACATCGACGAGGCCATCGTCGAACGCATCCGCGCGAGGTTTGCCCGTCGCGGCATGGCCATGCCCGACGTGAATCGCCGCCAGGCGCAGGTGCCGCGCGGTGCGACGGTCCTCGAGAACCCGAACGGCACCGCACCCGGTCTGCTGCTGGAGGACGAGCAGCGGCTCGTCGTGTTGCTGCCGGGGCCGCCGCGCGAGCTGATACCGATGTTCGCGGCCCTCTGCGAACGTGTGCTTGCGGCACGTGCCGGCGCCGAGCGGCTCTATACGGCGAGCCTGTTCGTGACCGGCCGCTCCGAGTCCGACGTCGAACAGCGCGTGCAACCGATCTATTCCACCTGGCGCGATGCGGAGCCGCGGATCGAGACGACGATTCTCGCGGTGATGGGGCAGATCGAGCTGCATCTTTCGACGCGGGGAGCCGACCCCGCGTCGGCACGGGCGCGGATCGACGCGGCGCGGGACGAGCTGGCGCGCGTGCTTGGCGACGACGTCTACAGCACCGACGGCCGGTCGATGCCCGAGATCGTCGGTGAGCGGCTGCGCGTGCGCGGCTATGCGATCGCGGCGGCCGAATCGTGCACCGGCGGGCTCCTGCTGTCGCGTATGACGGATGTTCCGGGCAGCTCCGACTACGTATACGGCGGCGTCGTCGCGTACGAGAACGAGGCGAAGGTCGCGTGGCTGGACGTGCCGGAGGCGTTGATTGCACAGCACGGCGCCGTCAGCGAGCCGGTGGCCGTCGCAATGGCGGAAGGCATCCGCGCGAAGACCGGCGCGCAGGTGGCCGTGGCGATCACAGGGATTGCCGGACCCGGCGGCGGGACCGTCGAGAAGCCGGTCGGTACCGTCGCATATGCGGTGCTGGTGCCGGACCAGCCTGCCTACGTTCGCACGCACGTGTTTCTCGGCGGCCGCGACATGGTGAAGTTTCAGTCCACGCAGGCCGTGCTCGATCGCGTGCGGCGGCTGTTGCGCTGATGCGGCTCTTCGTCGCCGTGGAGCTCGACGAGGCGGTTCGGATCGCCGCCGAACGCACCGCCGGACTGTTGCGCGATCGGCTGCGCGGGATGCGCCTCGATGCGCGGTGGGTGACCGCCGACAAGCTGCATTTCACCCTCGTCTTCATTGGACACGTCGACGATGCGCACGCGGATCGATTCGCGGCCGCGATCCAGCGGCCCTTCGTACGCGCCGCGTTCCCGATTCGTCTTGGCACGTGCGGAGTGTTCCCGCCGTCGGGTCCGCCTCGCGTGATCTGGATTGGCGTGGCGGAAGGC
>JABFWM010000144.1 GCA_013362195.1 Acidobacteriota bacterium | reverse complement strand
GCGTAGACCTTCAGCTTGCGCCACATCGCCTCGCCCAGCTTCGTCTTCGGCAGCATGCCGCGCACCGCTTCCTCGACGATGCGGACCGGCTGCTTGATCCGCACGTCCTTCGCACGCTCTTCGCGCACGCCGCCCTCATAGCCGCTGTGATAGCGGTAGACCTTCTGTTCTTCCTTGCGGCCGGTCAGCCGGACCTTGGCCGCGTTGACGATCACCACGTGATCGCCGGTATCGATGTGCGGCGTATAGACCGCCTTGTGCTTGCCCTGCAGGAGGCGGGCAGCTTCGGTCGCCACGCGCCCGAGCACCTGCCCGTTCGCGTCGATGACATGCCACTGCCGCTCCACACTGCCGGCAGTGGGAACAAACGAACCCATCGTAGGAACCTCTTTCGGCCTTCGCTGAAGCTTGCGGGCGTCCGCCAAAGCCACCACAGGCGGTCAGCCCTTATCAAAGGACGGCAAACCGAAAGGATACCGGCGATTAGCGACATTGTCAACCGACGCCATCGCCGCGCAACGCGCGTTGCCGGGCGCCGGAATTACAGATTCGTGCGTCATGTACACTTTCGTTGTCGCGCCGACCGCCCCCGCCACGCGCGACCATCTCAAATCTGCGCAGTTCTGCCGATTTTCGTCGCCAACTCAGCGTGGCATCTGACTTGCCGATTGGGTCACGCCGATACCGCAACCATACGCACAAAAACAGCGTGGCCAGGGGGCGCGTGTGCCGGAGGGGCGCGCGCGAACGACCCGCAAGGGTCTGTCCCTCTCCACACGAGTTGCGGAGACGCAGGATAGGACACCAAGGTGTTTCGCAAAGCGAAAGCCGTGGTCGGCCTGGACATCGGATCGAGCGCCGTCAAGGCGGTCGAGCTGAAGCCCGCCGGCAAAGGCTACAAAGTGACCGGGTTCGGCAGCGAGCCCATCCCGCCCGACAGCATTGTCGACGGCGCGATCATCGACGCGGCGGCGGTGGCCGACGCGATCCGCCGTCTCTTCGACAGCCGCGGCATCAAGACCAAGGACGTCGCCGCGTCGCTCTCGGGCAACGCCGTCATCGTCAAGAAGATCACGCTGCCGGTGATGACGGAAGCGGAGCTCGCCGAGTCGATCTACTGGGAGGCGGAGCAGTACATCCCCTTCGACATCCAGGACGTCAATCTCGACTACCAGATCCTGGACAAAGGGGACGCGGCGAACGGCAAGGGGACGATGGACGTCCTGCTGGTGGCCGCGAAGAAGGAGAAGATCGCCGACTACACCGGCGTCATCGCGCAGGCCGGGCGCTCCGCCGTGGTCGTCGACGTCGATGCCTTCGCGCTCCAGAACGCCTACGAGATCAACTACGGCATCGAGCCCGGCGCGGTGGTCGTGCTGCTCAACGCCGGCGCGAGCGCCACGAACATCAACATCCTGCAGGGCGATCAGTCGGTCTTCACCCGCGACATCTCGATTGGCGGCAACGCCTACACGGAAGCGCTGCAGCGCGAGCTGAGCCTCCCCTACGAGAGCGCCGACGCGCTGAAGCGTGGCATCCCGGTCGACGGCGCGTCGTACGACGACGCGCGGCCGGTGCTGCGGGCCGTGACCGAAAACATGATGCTCGAGATCCAGAAGACGTTCGACTTCTTCAAGGCGACGGCCGCCTCCGACAAGATCGACCGCATCGTCCTCAGCGGCGGCGCGTCGCGCGCGGAAGCGTTCACCGAGATGCTCGCCGATCGATTCGAGGCGCCGGTCGAACCGTTCGATCCGTTCAAGCGCATCGGCTTCGAAGGCAAGAAGTTCCAGGTCGACGCCCCGGCCGACGTCGCGCCGACGGTGGCGGTCGCCGTCGGGCTCGCGCTGCGAAGGGTGGGCGACCGATGATTCGCATCAACCTGCTCGCCGTCGAGCGCGCGGCCAAGAAGGCGCCGCGCGCGGCGATCACGCCCGGGCAGCGCGTGACGATGGGCGCGACCCTGATTCTGCTGGTCACCGTGCTGGGCATCGGCTGGTGGTTCTGGTCGCTCCGCACCGAGTCGGCGCGTCTCGACGAAGAGATCGGCCGCGCCGAAGTCGAAACGCAGCAGCTGCGGTCGGTGCTCGCGCAGGTGCAGAAATTCGAAACGCGCAAGGCGCAGCTGCAGCAGCGCGTCACTCTGATCGAGCAGCTGCGGAAAGGGCAGTCGGGTCCGGTGCACCTGCTCGACGAGGTGAGCCGGAGCGTGCCGGATCGCCTGTGGCTGATCACGATGACGCAGGCGGCCGACGCGTTCACCATCGAAGGCCAGACGACGTCGCTGACGTCGCTCTCCGATTTCGTCTCGAACCTCGAGTCGAGCACGTGGTTCAAGCGGCCGGTGGAGATCGTCGACAGCACGGTCGCGCCCAACGCGCAGACCGGCGACGTCGTCCGCTTCACGATCCGCGCGACGTTCAACAACCAGGAGCTTGGGCCGAAGCCGCCGGTCGCCGCGCGGCCGCCGGTGCCGCCGGCGCGCTGACCGGGGA
>JABFWM010000038.1 GCA_013362195.1 Acidobacteriota bacterium | reverse complement strand
GCTGCTGCAGGCGTCCTATCGACAGCTCGCGCGCGTGCGCCGCTTCGCGTGCCGCAGTGGTACGCGCGTCCGCCTCGGTGAGCTCGAGGCGCAGGCGCTCCAGGACGGTCTCGACTTCCGCGAGGTGCGCCGCGGCAGCGGACTCGCGCGCGCGCGCATCGGCCAGACGCGCCCGCGCCGCCTCGATCGACGCGCCGAGGACGCGATAGCGCTGCGCGAACTGCACCTTCTCCCAGCGGCGCAGCTCTTCGCGCAGCCGCCTGTAGCGGCGCGCCTTCGCCGCCTGACGCTTGAGCGTGCCGCGCTGCTTCTCCACTTCGAAGATGATGTCGTCGACCCGCGTCAGGTTCTGCTGCGCCGCTTCGAGCTTCAGTTCGGCGGCGCGGCGGCGGCTCTTGTACTTGGTCACGCCCGCCGCTTCTTCGATCAGCTGGCGCCGATCGGTCGGCCGCGCGCTGAGGATCTGTCCGATCTTTCCCTGCTCGATCACCGCGTAGGCGCGCACGCCGAGCCCGGAATCCATCAGCAGGTCCTGCACGTCCTTCAACCGCACGACCTCGCCGTCGATCAGGTACTCGCTCTCACCCGATCGGTACAGCCTTCGCGCGACCTCGACGTCCCGCACGATCAGCGGCGGTTCGTCCAGCAGCGCCACCGCGTCGGCGCCAGCGATCTCGCCCGGCGCGGCCATCAGCGCATCCGTCTGCGCCGCGCCGTGCAGGTCACCCGTCGACAGTGCCGGCGGCCGCACCCGGCCGTTGCCCGGGACGCGCGACGCGACACCGGCCAGCCGGATCCGCACTTCCGCGGCCGCCGTCGCCTTGCGGGCGTCGCTGCCCGCGAAGATGACGTCCTGCATGTGCTCGCCGCGGAGCGTTTTCGCGCTCTGCTCCCCGAGTACCCACGTAATGGCGTCCACGACGTTGCTCTTGCCGCAGCCGTTCGGCCCGACGATGGCCGTGACGCCGTGATCGAAGGCGAGTTCGGATCGATCGGGGAAGCTCTTGAAACCAGCGATTTCGAGGCGTTGAAGCCGCATAAATGGGTCCTGTTACGTGGTAACCGGGTCTTCACCCCAGCGCCCGGCGGGTCTCGAGACCAGCCCTCCGGAAACACGACGGCGCACGACAACAAAAAAGCCGCGTTCCAGGCGCACTCGGAGAGAGCACGACCGGGAAGCGGCTGGGTTCGCTTCAGCGGACCGGAAGGCCCGCACTGGACGCGTGATGCTGCTCAGGAAACAGTGACTGGACAATGCCGTCAGGCCGAACCCACACCCCGCGACGCGGGGTGGCCCCTAGGTTCAGGTGAACGGCGGCCAGTCTAGCAAGCCCCTATACCTAGGGGCAAGCGCAAACTAAACCCACAAAATATAGGGCTGAATGCCCTAACGACCGAGTCCGGCTCAGTGGTTCCCGCCGCGCGAATTGAGGCGCGCCCGCGCCAGCTCCGTGAGCTTCACCGCTTCGCTGAACTGGGCGAGGGCGAACTGCGCCTGCGGATCCTTCGCGATCAGGTTCTTCTGCGCCTCGGAGACGCCGAACAGCGCGACGTCGATCTCGAAATGGATCATCGCCTTGATGAACTCGAGGTCTTTCTGGAACGCGGCCTCGTCCACCTTGATCTTGTCCTTCTCGAGCGATCGCTTGAAATCGGCCACCATCGCATCGGTGACGGTGAAGCCGCGCGCGAGCTTCGTCCTGACGCCGATGGCCGCGCTCATGCGCGTATCCCCTTCGGCCACGAAGCTCTCGGCGAAATTCGCGAACGCGCCGCGCGAGACGAGCGAGCGGCCGAACCGCGTCGGGCTGAAGCCGAACGCCGGTCCCGGGAAAAACTTGTCGGGATCGATGCCGCCGCCGCTGTAGACCTTGCGCCCCGCGTCGGTGTACTTCAGGGCGGACGCGGCATGCTCGCGGTCTGCGGTCTGCTCGCGCAGCGTGTAGGTCAGGTACTCGTCGAACGCCGAGTCCCACGGCCGCTGAATCATGCGGCCGCTCGGCGTGAAGTAGCGGCCGGTCGTGAGCGCCAGCCCGGCGCCTTCGCTGATGCGATACACGGACTGGACGAGCGCTTTGCCGAACGTCGTTTCGCCGACGACCAGCGCGCGATCGTGATCCTGCAGCGCGCCCGTGACGATCTCCGACGCGCTCGCGCTCTGACGGCTGACGAGCACCACCATCGGCCCGGTATAGTCCGCGCTGTCCGTGCCGCGGTAATCCTGATCGGCGTTGGCGGTCCGGCCCCGCGTGTACACGACCATGTCGCCGCGCGGCAGGAAGCGGTTGGCGATGCGGATGGCCTGATCGAGCGGACCGCCGGGGTTGTCGCGCAAATCGAACACCAGGCGCTTCATGCCCTGCGCCTGCAGCTTGTCGAGCGCATCGCCGATCTCGCGGTCGGACGTTTCCGAGAAGTCCCCGAGCTTGATGTACCCGGTCTGCGCGTCAATCATGAACGCGCCGCGCACCGTGACGATGTTCACCTCGTCGCGCTCCGCGTCCATGTCGATCAGCTTCTCGTAGCCGGGACGGCGGATCGAGATCTTGACGGTCGTGCCCTTCGGACCTTTCAGCTTCTTGACCGCCTGGTCGGTGGTCCAGTTCTTCGTGTCCTGCCCTTCGATGCGCGCGATCACGTCGCCGCGCCGCAGCCCCGCGCGATACGCCGGCGACGCTTCGAACACCGACATGACGGTGATGTCGCCGTCGACCACCTGAATCGAGATGCCGAGCCCGTAGTACTTCCCTTCCTGGCGCTCGCGCATCTGCGCGTACTGTTTGGGATCGAAGAAGCTCGAATGCGGATCGAGCGTCTTCAGCATGCCGTCGATCGCGCCGTAGACGAGCCGGTCGGACGGCACCTCTTCGACGTACTCCCGCTCGATTGCCGCCAGCGCGGAGGTGAAGACCTTGTACTGCTGCGTCACCTCATCCTGGGTGGCCAGCGCCGTGCTCCCGAGGAAGCCGCCCGCGACCGCCGACAGGAGAACCGCCAGCAGCATCACCGGGAAAAACCGGGGACTACGCATAGACCCCGATCGTAGCAGACAAGTACAGGCGCCGCAACGACTTCCCGGGATACTGGGGCGGCGCCGGGGGACCGGCATCCGGGGCCGCCGCGCATCCGCGGGCGGGGGTATCAGAGGTGTATAATCGCCGGCATGTTTGGCTCTGTTGGCGTCCCGGAACTGATCATCATCTTCACCATCGCCCTGATTATCTTTGGTCCGCGGAAGCTGCCCGAACTTGGCAAGTCGCTCGGCAAGAGCCTTGCGGAATTCAAGCGCGCTTCCAACGAACTGAAGAATACGCTGGACGAAGAGATCCGCATCGAGGATCAACGCGCCGCGATGAGGGCGAACGAGCCCGCGCCGGCGTCCACGTACACCCCGCCGACCTACACGCAGCCGGCGACGCCGGCCTACACGCAGCCGGCGACGCCGGCCGCGGAGCCGGAAGCGGCCGCTGACCACGCGCACACGACCGTCCCTCGCCAGCGCGAAAACGCGTACGCCCGGATGGCGCTCGTTCCTTTCCCCGGCGCCGCGACCGCGCACGATCCGGAGCCTCCGGAGCCCGACGAAGCCGGCGCCAAGATGTCGTTTCTGGAGCATCTCGACGAGCTCCGGAAACGACTGATCTACATCGTCTATGCGCTGATCGCCGGCTGCGCCGTCGCCTACATCTTCATCGGACGGATCTTCGACTTCATCATGAAGCCGATGCAGGCGATCCTCCCGGCGGGCGGCTACCTGCAGTACACCGCCGGGCCCGACCCGTTCATGCTCTACGTCAAGATCGGGTTCCTCGCCGGCATCTTCATCGCGTCGCCGCTCATCCTCTGGCAGATCTGGCGGTTCATCGCCCCCGGCCTCTACTCCCACGAGAAGAAGTTCGCGATCCCCTTCGTGCTGATGTCGACGATCTTCTTCGTCGCCGGCGGGCTGTTCGCCCACTACATCGCCTTCCCGTGGACGTGGGCGTTCTTCGCCAGCTTTCAGACCGATTACATGCGCTTCGTGCCGAAGATCGACGAAGCCTTCGGCATGTACACGAAGATGCTGCTCGGGTTCGGCGCCATCTTCGAGATGCCGACGCTCGTCTTCTTCCTCGCGCGCATGGGCGTCGTCACCGCGCGCATGCTGCTGAAGTACTTCAAGTACGCGTTCCTCGTGATCTTCATCATCGCCGCCGTCATCAGTCCCGGCACCGACATGATGTCGCAGATCATGATGGCGGTGCCGATGCTCGGGCTCTACATCATCAGCATCGCCATCGCGTTCATCTTCGGAAAGAGGCGCTCCGCCGAGGAGCTGTGATCTTCCGCCTGACGGCGGAAGCCACCTATACTGCCGCGCATGACGCAGGTGACCCGAATCTCCGGCGTCGCGATGCTCGTCGCGATCGCCGGGTGTCATCCCCGAGCCGCCGTCAGGACCCCGTCGCCGACCGCCTCGCCGAACCAGCCGCCGGCGGTCCGGCTGCGGTGCGACCCGTGCAGCGTGAGTGCGGGCCGCAGCGTCACCGTCTCCGCCGATGCGACGGATCCCGACCGTGACGCCCTGTCGTACGCGTGGACCGCGCCGTCGGGAGTGCTGGCGGCCGCCTCCGCACGGCAGACGACGTGGACGGCTCCAGCGCAGGAGGGTCCGGTGCCCGTCGCGATCACGGTGAGCGACGGGAAGGGCGGCATCGCCACCGACGCGATCATCATTCACGTCACGAAGCCGGGCGCCGCCGCGGTGCCGCACGGCGTGCCACCGACGCGCGACGGCTCACCGCGTCACGTCCTCGCCGATTACTGAGCCTCCGTTCGCGCAATGCCGATTCGTCCTTCCGCATCCGTCGAGATCCGCCACTTGATCGACGCGCTCGGCGCCGCAGACGATGTGCGGCGCGAGACGGCCATCACACGGCTCGCGGTGATCGGACCGCGTGCGGTCGAGCATCTGCTGCAGGCCTGCGCGCAGCCCGCGGAGATCCACGCGCGGGCAGGCATGCTCCGAGTACTGGAGGCGGCTGGCGACCCGCGGGCGGTTCCGATCGCTCGCGGCGCGCTGCAGGACGCCGCCGGATCGCTGGAGGTGCAGATGGCCGCGGTCGGCGTGCTCCGCGCGTTCGTCACGGCGCCGGCGCCAGAGGCCGCGCGTGACGCGCTCGACGTGCTCATCAACGTCGGCCTGGACCGGTCGCGCCCCGAGGATCTGCGGCGGGCCGCGGTCGACGCCATGCGCGAGCTGCCCGCGTCGGTGCTGGATCCGATTCGCGCGATGCTCGGCGGCGATCCTGCCGCCGCGATGCGGAGTGCCTTCGCCGCAGCGCGCCCCGAATCGACCGCGTCTGCAGCGGCCGTCTGGCGCGACGCCGTCGAAGGGCGGCTGCCCGCGTCGCCCGATCCGTTGAAGAAAGTGGTCGCGACGATCGGTACCGCGGCCCGGCTACTCGATCTGCTGCACGTCGTCGATGCGATCCGCCTGCACGAGATGCGCGAGCCCGATGCCATGCGGCGGGCGGAGTGGCGGGCGGTGCGCGGGGCGGTGCACCAGGCGCTGGCGGCGCGCGGCAGCACGCTCGCGCTCTACGACCTGCGCGACAGCCTGCTCGACCCGGATCGTCTGCCCGTCTCGTTTCTGGCCGCGCTCGAGGAGGTGGGGGACGCCACGTGTCTCGAGCCGCTCGCCGGCGCGTACGACGCGTCGTCGCGCAGCGGCGACGCGTGGTGGCGCGAGCACGTCGCGATCGCGTTTCGCGCGATCGTGTCGCGCGAGGGGCTGACCCGCCGTCACGCGGCGGTGAAGCGCGCGCTGGCACGCTGGCCGGAGGCCACGGCGGATCTGATGGCGAACAGCTGACGCGGTCCGGATCAGTACGCCTTCGCGAACCACGCTTCGGCCGGCGACGGCCGGCCGCACTTCACGCAGGTCCCGGTCACGTGCGCGCCGCCGAACGGGATGTTCCGCAGCGTCGCCTGCGTATCCGCCTTGATCTGCGCTTCACAGTCGGCGCTTCCACACCAGCCGGCGATGACGAATCCGGGACGTCCTTCCATGATGCTCTTGAACTCGTCGTAGCTGCTGACGCGCGTGGTGTGCTCCTCGCGGAACTTCACCGCCCGTTCGTAGAGCGCGCGCTGGATCTCCTCGAGCCGGGCGCTGATCGCGGGCACGAGGCCATCCATGGCCATCGTCCCCTTTTCGCGGGTGTCGCGGCGCGCCACCATCACCGCCGACTTCTCGAGGTCCTTCGGGCCGATCTCGATCCGGAGCGGCACGCCGCGCAGTTCCCACTCGGCGAACTTCCACCCTGGCGTGTAGGCATCGCGATCGTCGAGCATCACCCGGACGCCGGCGGCCTGCAGCGCGTCGCGGATCTCGCGCGCCTTGGGCAGCACGGTCTCCTGCCAGTTGCCGCGTGGAATCGGGACGATGACGACCTGATACGGCGCGATCCGCGGCGGCAGAATCAGCCCGTTGTCGTCGCCATGCGTCATGATCACGCCGCCGATGAGCCGCGTCGACACGCCCCATGACGTCGTCCAGGCGTGCTGCAGCGTCTTGTCGCGTCCCTGGAACTGGATCCCGAACGCCTTCGCGAAATTCTGTCCGAGGTTGTGGGACGTGCCCGCCTGCAGCGCACGGCCGTCGCCCATCAGCGCCTCGATGGAGTAGGTGCGCGACGCCCCCGCGACCTTCTCGCTTTCGCTCTTCTGGCCGTCGACGACCGGCATGGCCAGCTCGGTTTCAGCGCACTCCTTGTACAACGCCAGGATCTTCAGCGTCTCGTGCTGCGCTTCGTCGGCCGTTTCGTGCGCGGTGTGCCCTTCCTGCCAGAGGAACTCGGTGGTGCGCAGGAACGGCCGCGTCACCTTCTCCCAGCGCACCACGTTCGCCCACTGGTTGATGAGCACCGGCAGATCGCGCCACGACTGGATCCATTTCGCGTAGAGGGTGCCGATGATGACTTCGGAGGTCGGACGCACCACCAGCGGCTCGGCCAGTTCCTCGTCGCCGCCTTTCGTCACCCACGCCACCTGCGGCGCGAAGCCCTCGACGTGCTCCTTCTCCTTCATCAGCAGCCCGGCGGGAATGAACAGCGGGAAGTACGCGTTCACGTGCCCGGTCGCCTTGAAGCGGCGATCGAAGGCCTGCTGAATCAGTTCCCAGATCGCGTAGCCGTACGGCCGGATGGCCATGCAGCCCTTGACCTCGGTGTAGTCGGCAAGCTCCGCGCGCCGGACCACGTCGAGGTACCACTGGGAGAAGTTTTCGGATTGCGGCGTGATCTCCGTGACCGCGCCTTTGCTCGCTTCCGCCTTGTCAGCCATAGTTCCTTTACAACCACGGCGGGCCTAAAGACCCGCCCCAGGCACGTCTCGCGGGATCTCCATCACCCGGCGAAGACTCACCGCGTCACCATCCCCGCTGCTTCACCGGATCTCCATCACGCGGCGGCGCCAGTGCCGGTCGTCGCGTTCGGGGAAATCGAGCCGGAAGTGGCCGCCGCGGCTCTCTTCGCGGCGCCAGGCGGCGCGGGCGATGAGCCGTCCCACCGTGACCAGGCTCGCTGCCTGCCACTGCTCGGCGGTCACGGTCGCCATCGCGTCAGGGTCGTCGACGGTCGCACCGAGTGCGTCCCACGCGCGGTCGAGCGCTGCGAGCGCGGTGCGCAGCCCGTCGCCGTCGCGAAACAGGCCGACGTGCCGCCACATCAGTTCGCGTACTGACGCGCCGTCGAACCGCTGACGCCCGGAGTCCGACCCCGCCGTCCCCATGCGGTCGCTGGCCGTGGACCCCGATGGCTGCAGTGCGCGCACGGTGTCGGGATCTATCGAACGGTCCCGCGACGCGCGCATCGCATTGCCTGCACGTGCGCCGAACACCAGTCCCTCGAGCAGCGAATTGCTGGCGAGACGGTTCGCGCCATGAACACCGGTGCAGGCCACCTCGCCCGCCGAAAGCAGTCCCGGAATCGTCGTCCGTCCGTCGAGGTCGGTGACGACGCCGCCCATGGCGTAATGCGCGGCCGGCCCGACGGGAATTCGATCGACCGCAAGGTCGAGGCCCGCGCCACGGCATGCCGCCGAGATCTCCGGAAAGCGCTGGTGCACGTATGCGGGATCGAGGTGCGCGAGCGTCAAGTACACCGGCTGACCGGTCCGCTGCTCCTCGCGCGCGATCCCCCGCGATACGCGGTCGCGCGGCGCCAGATCGCCGGCCGGATCGTAGCGCAGCATGAACGGTTCGCCGTCCGCATTCACGAGGCGCGCGCCTTCGCCGCGCAACGCCTCCGACAGGAGGAAGCGCGGCTGTCCGTGCCGCTTGAGCGCGGTCGGATGAAACTGCACGAACTCGAGGTCTGCGACGGCCGCGCCGGCGCGATACGCGATCGCCACGCCGTCGCCGGTGGCGACGTGCGGGTTCGTCGTGTCGCTGTAGACCTGACCCGCGCCGCCCGTCGCGAGCAGCGTGCAGCGCGCCCGCGCGACGGCCATGCCGGCGCCGTCCTGCAGAAACCGGACGCCGGCGCACCGGCCGTCCTCGACGATCAGTGCGACCGCGCGCGCGTGATCGACGATGCGGACGTTCGGCATCGGCGACACGCGCTCCCAGAGCACGCGGCCGATCTCGCGCCCGGTGGCGTCGCGGGCGTGCAGCACGCGCCGCACGCTGTGCGCCCCTTCGATGGCGAGCGCGGGCGATCCGTCCGGCGCACGATCGAACGCAGCGCCCCACGCCATCAGCTCGCGCACGTAGCGCGGCCCCTCGTCGACGAGGACGGCGACGGCGCGTTCGTCGCAGAGACCATCGCCGGCTGCGAGCGTGTCCGCGAGATGGCGCGCCGGCGAATCGTCCGGACCGACTGCCGCCGCGATGCCGCCTTGCGCGTACCCGGTGTTGCCTTCGCGCGCGCCGCCCTTGGTCAGGATCAGCACGTCGCCGGCACCGTCCAGCGACGCGGCCGCGCGCAACGCGGCGATGCCGCTCCCGATGATGAGGTACTCGCCGTGCAGATCCACCCTCGACCCGGGGGCTTCGCCTCCCGGACTCCCTTACGCCGTCACTCGCGGGGCCGATGATCCCCGCCCCGGGCCGGCGGGCACGCCGGTGGCGCGCCGGGCCGCTTGCGGAACGCGAGCCATGCCGATCCTGTTATCCTACCATCCACTCGCGCATGTCCCCATCCGTTCCAGACGTGGCCCCCGTCCGCATCGATGTCGGGAGTCGCTCCGGCGCCTACCCCGTGCACATCGCCAGCGCGCTTTCGTCGCGGCTGGCGGCGCTGCTCGACGAACGGCAGGTGCCGCGCCGCCGCTTCGTCGTGTCGAATCCGACGGTCTGGGGGTTCCACGAGGCCGCGTTCAACGCCGTCAGCAGCGAAGAGCCCATCCTCATTCCCGACGGGGAGCGCTTCAAACACCTGCAGACCGTCTCGCGGATTTACGACGGGTTGATCCGCGCCCGCGCCGATCGCGCGAGCGCGATCGTCGCCGTCGGCGGCGGCGTCGCCGGCGACATCGCCGGGTTCGCCGCGGCCACCTACCTGCGCGGCATTCCCGTCGTCCAGGTGCCGACGACGCT
>JABFWM010000012.1 GCA_013362195.1 Acidobacteriota bacterium | reverse complement strand
CGCGCGCACCTCTCGAGTCGCGTAGCTTCCGGCTTCAGCCGGAAGATCGGCCGCGCTTTTGGTCAGCCGGCCGAACGTAGATGCGATCCTCGAACCGCATGTCGACGTAATCGATCTCGGGCACCCGATCCCGCAGCGCCGGCGCCAGGTCCACGTAGGCCTGCAGGCGCTCGAGGAAACGCTCCTCGCCGAGATGGACGAGCGCCGGGTCGTTCTGCAGCAGCACGATCACGTCGTGCGCGTCATGAACGTCGATCTGCGACAGGCGGTTCGCGAGATCGCGGCGCGGCGTCATCGCCTCGAGCGCGCGCGCGGCAAGCTCGGCCCGCTGCTCGTCGAGCGTGGGCTGGCCCGACGAGGGCGCACGCACCAGGCCGTCGATGATGGGCAGATCGAATTCCGCGTACTGCGGTCCGTACTGATCGATGATCGTCGCCTGCGCGTCGACGAGGTAGAGATCGCGTCCGAGCCGGCAGAGGCCCATCGGGCGCCGCTCCGACACGAACACCTCGATCGTGGACGGCAGCACGCGGCGAAGCGCGGCGTCGGCGACCCAGGGGGATTCGAGCAGGCGGCGGCGTTACCGCGGCAGATCCGCGGTGAGGATGCTGGCCCCGCGCAGGCCGTCCACGATCGCCTGGACCTCGCCGCTCGAGATGCGGACGTTGCCGTGCACGGCGATGCGGCGCACCTGCAGCGCCGACGCCTGCAGCACGAGGCTGGTGGCGCGGAACCCGGCGTAGAACACCAGGACGACGGCGGCGGACCATCGAGCCGCGCGCCACGTGAGCCATGACCGCGTGCGCACCTTCTTCTTCGATGACGGGCGCACCTTGGCCCGGCGGAAATTCTTTTCGGCTGGCGCCTTGACGCTCATCGCGGCGGCTCCGCGGCGGTGCCCCGGATGGCCTCGAGAATGCGGTCCGGCATCGTGCCAATCGATCCGGCGCCGAGCGTGATCACCAGATCGTTGGGCCGGACGATCGCAGCCACCGTCGCAGGCACGTCCTCCAGCGCCTTGACGAGATGCACCGAGCGCGCGCGCCGGCGCACGCACGCATCGACCGCTTCGATGGTGACGCCGGGGATGGGCGTCTCGCCGGCGGCGTAGATGTCGGTCAGGACCACTTCGTCGGCGTCGGCGAGCGCGTCGCCAAACGCCTCGAGCAGATCGCGGGTGCGCGAGTAGCGGTGCGGCTGAAACACGACGACCAGGCGGCGATCGAGCCCCGCGCGCGCCGCGGCGAGCACGGCGGCGATCTCCGTCGGATGGTGGCCGTAGTCGTCGACGACGAGCACGCCGCGGGCTTCCCCGCGGCGCTCGAAGCGGCGCTCGGCGCCGGCGAACTGGCCGAGCGCGGACGCGATCTGGGGAAACCGCACGCCCGCCTCGAGTCCGACCGCGACCGCCGCCAGCGCGTTCAGCATGTTGTGGCGGCCCGGAACCTGAAGGGTCAGCGTGCCGAGCCGGGTCGTGGCGCCGTCGATCGTCTGGACCACGCGGCACGTCGACCCGAATGCCTGCAGCGTGAGATCGTGCCCGGCGATGTGCGCGGCGGCGTCGAGCCCGTAGGTGATGACGCGGCGCGTCATCTTCGGCAGCAGCGCGCGCACCGGTCCATCGTCGGCGCAGGCGATGACCGCGCCGTAGAAGGGGACCTTGTTGGCGAATTCGAGGAACGCCTGCTGCAGCGCCTCCCAGGTGCCGTAGCTTTCCATGTGCTCGTGGTCGATGTTGGTGATCACGGCGATCGACGGCGACAGCTTCAGGAACGACCGATCGCTCTCGTCGGCCTCGGCGACCATGTAATCGCCCTGGCCGAGCCGCGCGTTGCTGCCGAAGGCGCTCAGGCGGCCGCCAATCACCGCGGTCGGGTCGAGGCCCGCGCGTTCGAGCACCAGCGCGACCATCGAGGTGGTCGTGGTCTTGCCGTGGGCGCCCGCGATCGCGATGCCGTAGCGCAGGCGCATCAACTCGGCGAGCATTTCGGCGCGCGGGATCACCGGGATGCGCCGCCGCCGCGCCTCCTGCACTTCGAGGTTGGCGGTGTCGATCGCGGACGAGACCACCACGACGTCGGCGTTGCCCACGTGTGCTGCGGCGTGACCGCGGCTGACGCGGACCCCGAGCGTCACGAGGCGATCGGTGACGTCGGAGGTCTTCGCATCCGAGCCACTGACCTCGTAGCCGAGGTTCGCGAGCAGTTCCGCAATGCCGCTCATGCCAATGCCACCAATCCCCACGAAATGAATGCGGCGCGTGCGTCCGAGCATTACCGCGCGTCCGCCGCGACCAGCGCCAGCGCCTTGTCGACGATCAGCTTCGCGGCGTCGGGCCGCGCGAAGCCGCGCGCCGCCCGTGCCACGGCGGCGCGCCGGATGTCGTCGCTGGTCAGGGCCAGAATGCGCTCGGCCAGCACGTCACCGGTGAGGTGCTTCTGCTCGATCAGCTCCGCCGCGCCGGCCTGCGCGAGCACCTCGGCGTTCTTGCGCTGGTGATCGTCTGCTGCCGTCGG
>JABFWM010000127.1 GCA_013362195.1 Acidobacteriota bacterium | reverse complement strand
GCCCATCGGGGTGCCAGGCGAGGCCGAGCCAGGTGTGGTCCATCGGCGCACGCGACACGATCTGCAGCGTCCTGGTGTCGAACACGACCAGCGCGGGGCGCTCCCAGCCGCTGCTCGAGATCACGATGAACCGGCCGTCGGGCGAGGGCACCATGTTCATCGGCAGATCGCCGACCTGCACGTGCCGTCCCGCCGGAGCGATCCGCCAGCCGTTGGGCAGCAGCGTGGATCCGTCGACCTGCCGCCCCGGCCGGCGCGGCGGCGGCGCCCCGTGCTGGGCGAGCGGCGCGAGCGTCGAGAGGACGATCGCGCCGAAGGCCGCCAGCAGCGCCACGCGCCGCCTCACGATTCGACCGCCTTGCCCGCCTCGGAGTTGTAGCGCAGCACGATGTCGTTGAGCCGCTCGACGTCGCGTCCGACGAGATCGGCCCCCTCGTCGAGATCGGCATTGTCGAGCCCGTCGCGCACGCCCTCGAGCACGAACGCTGCCTGCTCGACGTCGACCTTGCCGTCGCTGTTCACGCCGCAGCACTCGCCGCTCGCGGCGATCCGGTCCAGCGTTGCCGCGTAGACGCCGCACGCCTCCGCTTCCTGCGTCGCGCCGATGGCGCGCAGGCCGCCGGACAGCCCGCGCAGCAGCACCGCCGCGTGCGTGCACGCCTGGCGTTCGTCTTCCGCGATCGTCAGCGTCAGCTCCAGCTCCATCACATCCCCCTCGCGTTGACGCCCTGCTCGCCGCGATCGATCACGCGGTCGTCGACGTCGATGAACTCCCAGCGATACCCCCCGGGCCGGAGCGTGAGCTTCAGGATCCCGAACAGATCGAAGCGTGCGTACTCGCTGTTCGGCGTGTCCTTGGTCCGTCCCTGCAGGCGCCGGCCGCCGGTGCCGACGATGAACTGGCGGATGCCGCGCGGATCGGGAATCTGGTCCGGCCGCTGCGGCGCGAAGCGCTCGTAGTGATGCGCGTGTCCGGCGAGCGCCAGCTCCGCGCCTTCGGCGTGCAAGGCGTTCCAGAACCAGCGCGGCTTCTTCGAATCGCGATGCGCGCCCGAGCCCCAGCGCGGACGATGCCAGAACGCGAGAACCGGCTGGAACCGCCGCGACGCGAGGTCGGCGCGCAGCCACCGCAGCTGCGCTGAGTGCGCATCCTGCTCGACTTCGCTGTTCAGAGAGATCAGGTGCCAGCCGGCGTCGGCCAGCGGGACGCTGTAGTAGCTCCGGCGCGGCGTCCCGGCGCGCCCCTCGCCAAAATACGTGAAGTACGCCGCCGCCCCCGCGGTGCGGTAGTCGTGATTGCCGGGACACGGCCAGGTGCGTCCCAGCAGATCGGCCTGTCCCCAGGACGGCGTGTAGTGATCGCGATACTCGTCCGGACGTCCGCGATTGTAGGCGTTGTCGCCGAGGGCGAGGATCATCGCGTCGGGGTGTTTCGCAATCAGCCGCCGCGCAAGCTCCGCGGTCGCCGCCGCACCGGGATTCTTCCGCGCCGGACCACACATGTCTCCCACGGCCAGCAGCACTTGTTCCGCCACGCATCGAGAGATTAACTCGTTTGAGCCGCGAAGATGGAGTACCCTTGTAGCACCACGGCGGGGCGCGCGGGCGCTCCGCACACAAGGGGGCCACGGTGGCGAAAGCAAAACCCAGTCAGCAGAAGCGCGCGCGGGAGCGGGCGCGGCAGGAGCGGCAGAAGGAAAAGGAACAGCGCCGCCTCGAATCGAAGGCGCGCAAGGCCGCATCCGGTCCGCGCCAGGTTGGCGAGGAAGATCCCGATATCGCCGGCATCATCCCCGGGCCGCAGAAGCCGCTCTGGGAAGACGAGGACGAAGAAGAGGCCAGCGACAACGGGACCGAGTAGGCTATCGCACGAACTGAATCGAGCGCACCACCTTCGAGAACACCGGCCCGTAATCCTCGTAGTCCGCGGCCGGCGCGACGCCAATCACGTAGAACAGCGTGCCGTCGCGCATCAGGGTGGTATAGAGCTCGATGCGCTCCTCGCCGCCGGTCACTTCCGACACATTCGACAACGACGTTCGCAGCCCCTGCTGGCCTCCGATGGTCCCCCGTCCGGGATTCGAGGCGCGCCGGAGCTGCGGATTGCCCTGTCCGAGCGACTGCACGAGCTCGTCGGTCGCGGTCTCCAGATCGTGCGTCTCGTTGCGCGCGACACCGATCTGCGTGCCGTGCGTGAACACGTTCTGACCGCTCACCGCGCCGTAGGCGCCCTCGGGCGCAAACGTCACTTCGTTGTTGCCGGCGATCTCGCGCCAGTTGTTCGGCACGCTGACCCGGAACAGATTGCCTTCCGTGTAGGTGGCGAACCGCGACTCCGGACGCGGCACGCGATTCGGGGCGGGCCGCGGGCCGCTGGGGGCGCCGCCGCCCCGCGACGTGCGGCCTGCGCCGCGAGCGGCTTCCTCCGCCGACGGGGCCGGCGAGAGCGAACGCAGATGCGCCTGCAGCTGCTGGAACGTGCGGGTCTCGTGAGGGCGCGCGTCGACGTGGAGCGCCT